>JAZRRT010000124.1:0-4748 GCA_045650985.1 Acutalibacteraceae bacterium
AAAACAAGGCAGGCTGTTACAGCTGGAGTGATCTTGACGAAATACAGAACACGATTAATCAGATAAAGAGCAAATGCCGCTGGTGCATAGTTGTTGCACACGCAGGTGAGGAGTTTACTCCTCTGCCGTCGCCCTATACGAGGGAGCGATATCATAAATATCTCGAGATGGGTGCGGATATCGTTGTTGCTCATCATCCTCACGTGCCGATGAATTATGAAACGGTAGGGGACAAGATCATTTTTTATTCGCTGGGCAATTTTATTTTTGATACGGATTATCAGCGTTCACAGTACAATACCGAGTTCGGTTTGCTTGTGAAGCTTAACTTTACTGAAAACGATTTCACCTGGGAGCCTATGGGTCTTGAAATTCAGCGCGGCAGTGAGCATATAGTCGAAGCGCCTCTGCCCAGAATCTTTACCGACGTTCAGCAGGAAGAATTTGAGCTGCTTTCACCGCTCTCGGCTAAAATGCATATTGCCGCAACAAGACGGCAGATGACCTACCTCAACCCCGACAGGTTTAAGAATGCCACGGAAGAGGAATGGGCAGAGCATTTTGCCGAACCTCTCCGTACAGGTCGTGTGCCCGGTGAAACGCTCGATTTCTTTATTCTTTGTCCTCTTGCTGAAAAAGCGGAGCAGGGTGAATGGAAAAAGAGCAAGCTTGAGGATGTAAAGCAATACATTCTCGAACAGATGTGATTTGAATTGAGGATGAAAATGAACACAAACAACATGAACAAAAACGAAGCGCCTGCAACTTCGTTTAAAAAGAAGCTTCTTGACTGTTTTGAGGTGGATAAGCTTATTATGCGGTTTCTTGCCGTGTGGTGTGCGGTGAACTCGTACGTGCTTATCAAAAGCCCGGTGATGTTTACCGAAATGGAATATGCATTTAATATAGACGTTGTAAAATACGCGCAGGTAATACTGCTTGGTTTTGTTGCCCTTTCCGCCTTGAACTTTGTGTTTCCGAAAGCCGCACTTGATGCGTGGGGTATGGTGCTTGGGTTTGCGCTGTTCAGCAGTTTTTTGCTTGTGCTTTACGATGATTTCTGGTTTTGCCTGAGTATGATTATACTTGCGGCGATAATGCTTTGCTTCCTGCTCAAGAATGATAAGCTGAAGCTTTCGAAAATCAGGGTAGGCAACAAGGCTGTCGTTGCAGTTGTTGCCGTGCTTTCGGTAATTCTCTTTGCGGTTATTTCGGTAATAACCTGTCTGAGGTATGCAACTTACAGCTCACCGAATTTTGATTTCGGTCTGTTTGTAAATATGTTCCACCATATGCGCGAAACAGGTTTGCCCATAACGTCAAGTGAGCGTGATATGTTACTGTCTCATTTTGCAGTTCATATTTCACCGATTTATTATCTTCTTTTACCGCTCTACTTTATTTTTCCTTCTCCTTATACTTTGCAGATAAGTCAGGCGCTTGTGCTCACAGGCGGTGTTTTGCCGTTGTATCTGCTTGCAAAGCATAAGGGCCTGAGCAACAAGGTGATAATACTGATGGTTGCGGCTTATGCTTTCAGCCCGATAATTATCTGCGGTACAAGTTATGATATTCACGAAAACTGTTTTCTTGTGCCTTTGTTGCTTTGGGTGTTCTATTTCTTTGAGCGCGAAAAATATCTGTTTATGTACCTTTCTGCGGTGCTTGTTTTCTGTATAAAAGAGGATGCCTGTCTCTTCATTTTCTTTTTTGGTATCTTTGTTTTCTTCTCGCGCAGAAAGCGTTTGCACGGTGCGGTGCTCTGCGCTGTTGCGCTTATTTACTTCGTTTGTGCAATTCTTATTCTTACCAATTTCGGAAACGGAATCCTCTCAAGCCACTATAAGAATTATATGTACGAGGATAACGGTCTTATCGGTATGGTCAGGATTATACTTACAAACCCTGCCTACGTTTTTGCGCAGACACTCAAGGAGGAAAAACTGCCGTATCTTATGTACGTGCTTATGCCGCTCGGCTTTCTTCCGCTTGCTACCCGAAAGGTATCGCACTTCCTTCTCATTATGCCGTTTATGCTTTTCAACCTTATGACGTCGTATATTTATCAGTTTTCGATTGATTTTCAGTATAATTACGGCGCGATTTCCTGCCTGATATATCTTGCAATTATCAATTCATCAGAGCTTGGCGGCAGGGCAAGGCGCTATATGACGAGTCTTGCGGCTGTTGCATCCGTAATGTGTTTCATTGTTACGGCGTGGCCTAAAATCAATAACTATGTCGGTAAGTATGAGCGGTCAAAAGCAGAGTTTGAAATAATCGATGCGGCTCTTGAGACTTTGCCTGATGATGCCACCGTAAAAGCCAGCACTTTCTTTGTGCCTCATATTGCTCAGCGTGACGAAATATACGAAATCAAATCCGAAAATGAAACGGATTACGTGGTTTTTGATATGCGTCCGAAGCTTATCAACGAAACGGAAGACCTCAGAGAAAAATATCTGAGTGAGGGCTACACCGTATACAAAGAGGCGCCGGGATGCGTGCTTATTCTTAAGAATCCAAATATCAAATAAAGGGGATAAACCCAATGTCACACAGCTTTTTTGCAATGTTTTCACGTATGAAATATATCGATCGCTGGGCTCTGATGCGTAACACCCGTAAGGAAAACCTGAGCGAGCACAGCCTTGAGGTTGCGGCAATAGCGCACGCTCTTGCCGTAATTTCAAACGAAAAATACGGCGCACATCACAACTGTGAGCGTGCGGCACTTCTCGGCATCTATCACGATATGCCTGAGATTATTACAGGCGATATGCCCACACCCATCAAATACGGCAACCCTCAGCTTAAGCAGGCGTATAAGGCAGTTGAGCGCGAAACTGCTTCTCAACTTGTTTCAATGCTGCCCGATTATATGCAGGCAAGTTACAAAGGCTTTTTCATTAAGTCGGATGCTGATGCTGAGCTGTGGAAGCTTGTAAAGGCGGCTGATAAAATATCCGCTCTTATAAAGTGTATTGAAGAGAGTAAGGCAGGCAACACCGAATTTTCGAGCGCAAAGACATCGACTCAAAAGATAATTTCCGAACTTGACGTTCCGTCGGCAACTGACTTTTTGCGTGAGTTTTTGCCTGCGTTTGACCTTGATTTGGATGAATTACAGCGAAAAAACTAATTTTTTTTGACATTTAACCCCTCAGTTGTGAGATTTGTATAAGTTTTTTTCCGTTTTCTAATTAAAAACTATTGACAAAAAATAATTTATAGAATATGATGATTGTACTTGTCCAAGAAAGTGAGGATTCCGGGTTGAGGTCAGCTCTTTTAAAAGAATTATCCGATGAAGAGTTGGTTCTCATTGCGAAGAAGCAAAACGATAACGAAGCCGTTGTAGAGCTGATAAATCGTGTATCCGGCTTTATCAGTTGCAAGGCTAATCAGTTTGCAAGCTCTTCCGATCTTGACAAGCAGGATTTTTATCAGCAGGGGCTTATGGGCGTTATCAGCGCCATTCGTTCCTACGATGCGGGCAAAGGCGCAAAATTCTCAACCTTTGCTTGCCACTGTGCAATCAACAGTATGATTTCGCTTTACAGTCAGCAGACCAAAAAAAGCGTTCCTACCGTTGCGCTCGACAATGTCGGCGCTTCAGATTATTCAGACGGTACATACGACAGAATCGAGTCATACGAGTTGCTCGAAGAGGTGGCAGAAAAAATCAAAACCCGTCTTTCCGAATACGAGCGGAAGGTTTTGGCGATGTATGTGTGTGGCGTAAGCTATGCGGATATCGCCACGCAAACAGGCAAACCCGTCAAATCGGTTGACAACGCGGTGCAACGTATCCGCCGCAAGCTCAAGGCCGACTGACGATTGGCATATATGCCCGAGTAGCTCAAGCAGAGCGTGTTTTTAACAAGATGGCGGTGCAAGTCCGCCCAGGGTGTAAACAAATATTTTTTTAGCGAGGTAATCCAAAATGTACGAAGACAAGACTCTCATCTGTAAGGAATGCGGCAACGAATTCGTTTTCACAGCCGGCGAGCAGGAGTTCTATGCTGCAAAGGGCTTTGAAAATGAGCCTCAGCGCTGCAAGTCCTGCCGTGACGCACGCAAGAACGCAAACAAGCCCGAGCGTGAAATGTTCGATGCTACTTGCGCACAGTGCGGCGCAGAGTGCAAGGTCCCCTTCAGACCCCGTGAGGACCGCCCTGTATACTGCAGCGAGTGCTTTGCAAAGATGAGAGAAGAAGCATAATTATATAAATTCTTTTTTCTATTCTTATGCCCAAAAAAATTCAGCGGTTCTCTTCGGAGAGCGGCTGCTTTTTTGTTTTTCGGGTAATAATATTACCGAAAGGCGGCGGTTGAATGTGCACTGCAGTAACTTATAAAACAGATTGTTTTTATTTTGGCAGAACTCTTGATAACGATTTTTCATATTCTGAGCAGGTGACGGTTACTCCGCGTAATTTTGTGTTCGATTTCAGAAACGGTAAAACAATTAAAAACCACCTTGCAATAATAGGTATGGCTTATGTTGTGGAAAACTACCCCCTTTACTATGACGCTATGAACGAAAGAGGACTTTGCATGGCGGGGCTTAATTTTGTTGGAAGTCGGAGGCCAAGCGGTCTTAGGAAGACAACATGTTTCCCCAACTCCTTGGCACACAGATCGACATGGCTACGATTCGACTTATGCCATAATAGGTATGGCTTATGTTGTGGAAAACTACCCCCTTTACTATGACGCTATGAACGAAAGAGGACTTTGCATGG
>JAZRRT010000125.1:0-11080 GCA_045650985.1 Acutalibacteraceae bacterium
TTGTTCTCAAGCACGGCAAAGCTCGTTACAATCCTTCTCTCGGCTATCTTGCGCTTGCATTCAAAGGCTCAATATGGAGCGGTCTGGGCGCAGGCTTTCTTGGTGTGAGCTTCTCTGCCATGAGCGGCAAGGTTTACAAATGGTACGATTTTGTTATTTTCTTTGCCCTTGTGCCGCTGTTGCAGGAAATCGGCTACCGCATCTTCAACACACCCTACAACCCGTCAAAGGGCAAAATGCCCAAGGTATGCTTCTCTGAAGAAAGCCGTGAGGAATGGGGTCGCAACCTTGTAATCGTTGCCGCTCTGCTTATAATGATGGCTGTCCGCCGCGATATTTTCAGCATTATAATGTGGCTCGGCGGCGCACTTGCAGGCTCTGTCGGTTGGGTTGTTGCAATCACGTTCTATGACAAACAGATTCATCCGCTCAAAAACGGCAAGCGTTTATTCGGCAAGCTTGACGAAAATAACATTACCGACGGCTGGAAGATAATGGAATTCACACAAGGCTGTTTCAACGGTTTCGGCATTGCGGCCGCCTTTATCCTCGGTTGGCCTGTTGCCGCAAAAAACCTTGAACAGGCAGAGGCCGCGGGCAAGCTGTGGTATATGCTGCCCGAAAAGGTTGACACCGTGCTTTCGTGGGTATTCTGCGCACTCATAATTCTCACGATATTCCTCTTTATCATACCGTACCGCAAAAACGGCAACAAAATAACCCGTGCCTTCGGCGAAGTTGATATGAACATTGTCGAGGTTCTGGAAAGACCGTGCTATATGGTCGGTCCGCTTGCGCTCGTTATGCTCGGCTCAACCAGAATGGCAGGTATCATCTGTTGCTTTACGATGTACTACGTTATTGCTCAGCACGACGGTCTGGAGCGCTACTGCGACTATAAGGGCATAAAACTCATACGCGCTTTTCTTATTCTTCTCGGCGCAGGCATTCTTGCCGTTCAGGCTGTCAGAGGATACACACTCTGGGAAACGTGGATATTCTACTGTGTCGGTTACGTGCTTTTCGACCTTGTGGCTTTCGCACGTCCGAAAAGAATCAAGGAAAACTGGAAAAAATCCAAATCCTTCAAAAAGTTTCTCATCTCATTTGGCGGCGACCTGACCGTGCTCCCATTCTTCTATATACTTATGGCGGGAATGCTTGTCTTCGGCTATATGAATTTCCGACATATTGTTTAATTACTGCCGCTGCATATATGCAAGCAACAAAGCCCTCTGACAAAATGTCAGAGGGCTTTTATCATTTGAGTGCCTTGCCGTCGGCAAAGGCGTTGCCAACCTTTTCGCCGAGCGTTATATAGCTGTGATGCACCGGGTCAAACGTGATTGCGCCAAGCTTTGACGGGTCAATCATACCGTCTTCGCCGAGCACCGATTCATCTGCGCTGACGTTTACTATCTCACCGATACAGATTCCGTCTTCGTTGAATTTGATCAGTTTGCATTCAACGCACATCGGCAACTCGTTTATAACAGGCGCATTGACAAACTCCGATTTATCTGTTGTAAATCCCGCTTTTCCATTTTGTTTTGCTCGTTGTTGCCCGAAGCCAGGCCGACGTAATCTGCCTCGACAACGTGCTTGGCATCTGCAATGCTTACGGTAAAAGCACCGCTGAGCTTTATGTTTTTCGTTGTTTTGTGTGAGTGAGCAAGACATACCATAATCTGCTTTTCTTCATATATTCCGCCCCACGCTGCATTCATACAGTTGGGTTTACCGTTCTCATCATACGCCGCAACGATAAAAACGGGCATAGGATAGACGCTTGTGAGTGCGCCGAAATTTTTACGCATTTTTATTTACCTCCGTCAATCAAAATTACTGTCAGCGACATTATATCGAATTAACCGCCTGCGCTATCAGCTCAAGCAGATTTAAACCCATATTTTCGAACTCTTTTGCGCAGAAGCTTTCTCCCGTAACGGTGCGAAGCCAGATTGCCGCCGCGGCATATCTTCCGTAACTTTCCGACAGATGATAAGTATCACGGCACAGCGAAATGCCGCCGTTCTCATAATCGAAAGCTTTAACGTTTTCGCGCAGATACTGAATTAGCGTACCTGCAGGAATAACAGCCGCGCCTATGCTTTGCGCTGCCGTCTGAGATGCGCAAACTATACAGTCAAACATTTTTCTGCTGTTGCGCTCATAGTTCAAAAAGCCTGAATGCTTAGAACCGTTTTCATACGACCAGGTCTGATGAAAATACAGCTTTGCCTGCGGTTGCCGCTCACGCACACATTCGGCAAGCTGAGAAAGATACGGCTGATACGTACCGTAAATTCCGCTGTCTGCACTTGCCTGTTGAAGCGTAATCACATCCCACTTTTCGCTCTCCAGCGCCTGATTGATGCTGATTTTTCTTTCAGCCTCGCTGCCGTTGAGTTCATAGTCGTAGTGCGAATTATTCTCCTGAAAATTGAGCCAATGAGTCTGAAGACTGCAACCGCCGATAAACAGATTGGCAGTGTCAAGCTCAATAAAATTCTGACGTGCAAGAGCAGAAAGGAAGCGGTGTGCATCAGTTGAAAAACTGTTACCTATTGAAAGCAGTTTCATCTTTCGTTTCTCCTGTCAAGGCGTCTGTTGCGCAAATACAGAGCTAGATCTGCGCTGACCATAATAAGATTAAGGAAATAGAAGAAAAGCACATACCACTTTTCATCAATCGCCGCCATATACGCTTCATTCATAAACTTTGAGATGATACCTGCGATATAGCCGAAAATAATCAGGCACAAAAACATAGGGCTTTTTCCCTTTGCTGTACGCGCCCTGTACGATTTAACCACGTTGAACGGCCACGATATGCCAAAGCACACAATCATAATAACTTCTAAAATTTCTGCCATTGCTTTCGCCTCCGTGCATATTATATCACAAGCACGGCGCATTGCCAAGGCGGTGCACCGAGTTTTGGAGGTAACAAAAAAATCCCGCAACACTTCACGTATCGCGGGAAATTTTTATAAAGCTTATGCAGGAAGAAACTGATAAAAAGCTTTTATTTTACCGTTTCGTATTCCCAGTCAATGATTCCGCCGAATTCTTTGACGTTTGTATAGCCGAGGTCAGCCAGCGCCTGCGCCGCAATCTTACTGCGTCTGCCGCTTCTGCAGTAGACCAGAATGAGCTGATTTTTGTCCGTCAGTTCATTCTCTGCCCTGTCCGCAACCTCATATTCGGGTATCAGCACTGCATTCGGGATATGACCTTCGTCATACTCTTCCTGCGTACGTGCATCAATTACGACATAACCCGTTTCGCTATCCATAAGTGCCTTTGCCTGCTCGGCTGAAATCTGCTCATAGGTATTATTCACCTGTGTCTCCCCCGTATCAGTGTTATTGCCGCATGAAACAAGCCCGATTGCCGACAGACAAATCAGCCCAAGCAACAGCAGCCTGAATTTATTATTCATACTTTTGCTCCTTTTATTAACTGCACAGAGTATTATAACACCATTTATCTCTCAATTTCAACTGTTGAGTTTTGAATTGAATTTTTTGCTTGTTGCTTTGATTAAGAAATAAACGGTTGCCCATATTACAAAGAACAGAACGACAAAGATAACGGAGAATATGACAAGTACCAACGGCTCAAACGGAATCCACGAATTTGCAACGTAGCAAACCGCATAGGTTACATAAAGCGTTATAAAATGGCAGAATCGACAAGAGCATTTCTTTTGTGAGCATAAACGACAACCTCTTCCTCACGATTGCGATCTGTCAACAGCTTGAATTTCATATAATCCCTCCCTGCAAATTCATCATAGCCGTGCAAATTTTAAAAGTCAGCATACGCACTGCGTTCGGCTTACTGAACGCTTTAAGCGGTAAAAAATCACCCCGTAATACACAAAGCATTACGAGGTGATTGACTGTTTTGTATCTGCTGACTTTTATACAGTTTCATTATCCTGCGGGTAAACAACGCCTGTCATTTTCCTGATTTTATCCATCTGCGCCGTGATGTAAAGCGTCTGCTCCGCAGTTATAACGGGGCTTTCTTTCAAGCCCTGCAAAACGCAACTGCAGAAATGCTCAATCTGCTCTTCAAAGCCGTTACCCGCATAGGGTGTTTCAAGGCTTTGTTTTGTGCCGTCATTGAAATTAAGCTCTATCGTCTGCGGTGCATAAAAGCGCGGAAGATAAGCATATCCTTTACTGCCATAGACAAAGCCTTCGTTGGGTTTTCGAAGAAGAATGGCGGACGATATATCCGCAATTGCACCGCTCTTATATTTCATTGTCACGCAGGTGTGGCTGTCTACTCCTTCAAACAGCGTGCTTTGGGCATTAATTGCTTCGATATCCTTGCCGAGATACCAGCTTGCAAAATTCAGCCCGTAGACACCGACGTCAAGCAGCGAACCGCCGCCGTTTTCAACCTTGAACACGTGGTGATCCATCTCATCCTCATCCATTGTATAACAGAATTTTCCTTCCGCACCGAGGATTTCCCCGAGCACGCCCGACTTTACAATATCGAGCATTTTCAGTGTGCCGGGCACAAGACGCGCCCACATCGCCTCCATTAGCATAACCCCGTTAGCCTTTGCGCAATCAAACATCGCCTGCGCCTCGCCGAGATTCACCGCCATCGGCTTTTCGCAGAGCACGTGTTTTCCGTTATTCATCATAAGGCAAGAGCAGCCCTTATGCCCCGAGTGAGGCACCGCAATATACGCGGCATCAATCACATCGGACTGCGCCATTTTTTCATAGCTGTCAAAGCGATGCTCAACATTAAATTCGTCACCGAATTTTTTTGCGTTTTCCGCCGACCTTGAGGCAACAGCCGTAAGCTCAGCATATTCAGTGTTTGCAACTGCATTTGCAAAGCGGTGGGCAATTGTGCCCGTGCCGACAATGCCGAATCGTATTTTTCTCATAAAACGTCACCTACTTTAAATAATTATACACCTTATTTGTCAATTTGCAAATAAATAATTGAAATATTGTTTTCCGTCTGCTAAAATCACCTGCGGAGGAAACGTACTATGGATTATATTTTTATATTGGGTGCAACCTTGCTTCTTGCGGTTGACTTTGCTTTTTCGAAATTGTATCAGAAAAAATCAGGTGTCGGCATTGTTGCCGGACTCAGCTTCAACGCACTCAACGGAATTTTTACCGCCGCGGTTTTCTTTGCGTTGGGCGGATTCAAATTTACATTCTCACCTTTTTCCGTAATTATGGCATTTGCAATGTCTGCATTTGCGCTGTGTTACAGCCTTATCGGCTTCCGCATTCTGCGAATCGGAAATATGGCTATGTATACTCTGTTTCTTATGACAGGCGGTATGATTCTGCCCTACGTTTACGGTCTGATTGCTTTGGATGAGCCGCTCAGGCTTATAAGAATTGCCGGTCTTGCGGTAATCATAGCGGCTGTCGCATTATCCAACAGCGGCACTAAAAAGCCGACAATGCTTCAGATAACTCTTTGCGTTACGGTTTTCCTGCTCAACGGTATGGTCAGCATAATATCAAAAGCACATCAGGTTGATACCATCCATGCTCCTGTCAGCTCAACCGAATTTGTTATGCTTTCGGGTATTGCAAAATTTATAATGAGCAGTATTGCTCTGCTTTTCACAAAGCTCAGAGTAAAGGAAAAATTACCGAAGCCGGCAAACATTCTGCCCGTTGCGCTTGCATCTGCTGTTGCAGGCGGTATTTCGTATATGTTACAGCTAATCGGCGCAAAAACGCTGCCCGCAACCGTGCTTTACCCTTGCGTTACCGGCGCGAGCATCATATTTTCGGCATTTGCAGGCAAAATATTTTTTAAGGAAAAGATTACAAAAATACAGTGGATAAGCATTGCCCTGTGCTTTGCGGGCACCTGTATGTTTCTTTAATTCGATAACCGTGTGTTTATTTGTCGATTTGCGAAATAAACTGTAAGTATTTGCGCATTTTGACGTATTATTTATCTTAAAATACCGCTTTATTATAATTTATTACGTTGACACTATCGTCTTTTCGGTATATAATAGGTTTGTTACTTTAATTTTACTTTCAACTATGTCACGTCATAAATATTTTACAGGAGTAAGTTAATGAAAAAAATCGCAAGCTTTATTGTATCGAAAAGATACATCGTGCTTATTGCGGTGCTTGCGCTGAGCATTGTAAGCGCAGGTCTGTCATTCAAGGTCGAGATAAATACCGACCTGACAAAATACCTGCCCGACAGTTCGGCAATGAAGCACGGTATGGACATTATGAACGAGGAGTTCCCCGCCATGCAAACGGATCCCACCATCCGCGTAATGGCAAAGGACCTTGACGAAAACAGCAAGGCAGAACTGCTCAAAGAACTGAAAAGTATTGAAAACGTAAGCAGTGTAACACACAACAGCAGCAGCGACTACAACAAAGACGGTTATTCGCTTTTTGTTCTCAACACACCGTTTGCATACGGCTCTGACGAAGAAAAAGCTATTGAAAACACGCTTGCAACCGAATTCAGCGACTACGGCATACAGTACAAAAACGACGATACGACCGACATTGAGCTGCCTATGTGGCTGATACTGCTCGTTGTCGGCATTGTTGTGGTAATTCTCCTGCTGATGTGCGGCTCGTGGTTTGAGCCGTTGCTTTTCCTCGCCACAATAGGTATTGCCGTTATTCTGAACGCCGGCACAAACATTGTTCTCGGCTCTATTTCCAACGTAACGCAAACCATATCCGCGATATTACAGCTTATTCTGTCGATGGACTACTCCATCATTATGATGAACCGTTATCGTCAGGAAAAAAAGAACACGCCCGATAAGCTTGAGGCAATGAAGAAAACAATCGCAAATTCATTCACTTCCGTTGCAGGCAGTGCATTTACGACAATCGTCGGTTTGCTGATGCTCGTATTTATGCAGTTCAAAATCGGTTTTGATATTGGCGTTGTTCTCGCAAAGGGCGTATTTATCAGTATGGTGTGCGTATTTACGGTGCTCCCCGCGCTCATACTGCTCTTCGATAAAATAATAACAAAAACCTCGAAAAAAGAGCTTTCCGTTCCAATGAATGCTCTTGCAAAATTCAGCAACAAATTCCGCTACGTCTTCACCGTAATTTTTATCGGTATGTTCATCGCGTTTGCCGTTATGCAGGGCAACACGCAGATATCTTACACACAGGAAATGCACGATCCGATAGCCGACGTATTTCCGCAAGCAAACACAGTCGTTATGATATACGACAACGACGACGAAGAAGCCGTCGTGCAGATGGCTGAAGAATTGGAGGCTGACCCGAACGTCAGCCAGGTGCTCGGCTACCCCAACCTTCTCGGCAAAGAATACACCGCAACAGAAATGCTCAACTCAATCGAAAGCCTCAGCTCTGCCTTCGGTATGAGTATGACACAGGGTATGGAGCTTGATGAGTCTATGCTCGATTTCATATATTACAGCTATTACGGCGGTGAAATTCAGGACGTAACAATGGGCGATTTTATTACGTTCCTTACCGAGGATATTGCAGGCAACAGCGCCTTCAGCGGATTTATAACAGACGATATGCTCGCTCAGCTTGACCGACTCAAGCCCTTTGGCGATGCCGCAAACCTCACAAAGCCCCTCAACGCAAAATCGCTTGCCGACTTTTTCGGTATGGATGAAGGAACGGCAGAAGGTATGATGCTGCTTTATTACAGCGAAAAAGGCGGCGCAGACTTCGGCAAAATGACAATGGCAACCTTTGCCGACTTCATAATAAACGATGTTTCCAAAAACGAAACCTATGCTTCAATGTTTGACGAAAACACGATGGAGCAGATAAATATGCTCAAAACTTACACAGACAAGACTGCCGTAACAAAGCAGAGAGGTTTTGAGGAAATGGCGGATATACTCGGAATCGAGCCGTCGCAGATGCGTACGCTTTACGGCATCTATTCGGACGAAAACACCTCTGCCGATATTTTCGGCGGTGCATCACGTCAGCTGAGTATTCAGCAGGTTATCAACTACGTTGTTGATAACTCCGGTATGTTCTCGGCAATGATGTCGGAAGAAAATATGCAACAGCTTCCGCTTGCTCAGAAGATAATCAACGGCACTGTTGAGGGTAAATCGTACACACCCGACGAGCTTGCAAACCTTATCGGTATGGATGCTTCACAGCTCAGACAGCTCTACCTCCTCTACACAACACAGTACGGTGACACAACCAAGTGGCGCGTATCGGTCAGCAACCTCCTCGATTGCCTCAACGGCGGTGCTCTTGATAAGCCTGAATACGCTGCTATGATTGACAGCGAAATGAAATCACAGCTTGCAGGCGCACAGACTATGGTAAACGCGGTTGTAAGCGGTAAAAAGCTCAGCAGCGCAGAAATAACGTCAATTCTCACCTCTCTTGCAGGTGAAGGTATGCTCAACAAATCAACGGTAGACCTTATTTCTATGTTCATTTCAAGCAAGGCAAACGTCAGCCCCGAATGGAAGCTGAGCATAGAACAGCTTTTCAACCATATTTCAACCGACCTTGTAAACGACCCGTTGTTCTCTCAGGTAATCGGTGAAGATATTAAATCGGAGCTTGCAGGCGCAGGCACGGCACTCTCATCGGGCGTTGATATGCTCAAGGGCAAAGAACATTCACGAATGATACTTCAGACCTTGTATCCGCTCGAGAGTGAACAGACAACGGCATTCCTCGACAAGATTTCGGCAACGGCAACAGACACCATGAGCAGCGAGCTCTATCTGATAGGCAACTCGCCTATGGCATACGAAATGTCGCAAACATTCAGCAAAGAGCTGATTTTCATCACGATACTGACAGCGATTGCTATTTTCGTTATCGTGGCAATTTCGTTCCGCTCGTTGATTATTCCGACAATTCTTGTTCTTCTGGTTCAGTGCGGTGTGTTCATCACAATCACCGTTATCGGTTGGCAGGGCTTCAGCATCTACTTCCTTGCACTGCTGATTGTTGAATGTATACTGATGGGTGCGACGATTGACTACGGTATACTTCTCACCAACTACTACCGCGAAACACGAAAGAAAATGCCCATTAAGGAAGCTCTTACGGCATCCTACAACGGCTCTATGCACACAATTATGACGTCGGGTCTCATCATGGGTCTTGCAACGGGAATAATCTCCGCGTTTTACGGTGACCCTATGGTTGCGCAGATATGCCGCACAATTTCAATCGGTGTATTCTCCGCGGTGCTTCTGATTATAATCGTCCTGCCCGGCATACTCGCTACGCTTGACAAAGCAATTACAAAAGAAAAGAAACATTTCAGAAAAGCAAAAAAGAATAATTAAAACAGAAATTCTCTCTGACACACATAGCTGTCAGAGAGAATTTTTATTGCTTAATGTTGGCCCGGGCTACCACCCTATATTGCTGTATTATATAAATAAAAAGGGGTGCGTTTTGCACCCCAACAAATACATCGTAACACAAAACCTATCCGTATGTCAATACTTTTTTCGTGATAGTGCTACATTTCTGCGATGTGCATAAATATTTTTAGTGAACTTTATACAAAATTACATCTTGAAAAACCCGAAATCCTATGCTATATTATAGACACAGAGAGGTGATACCAATGAACAGGTAACAACCCCAAAAAACAAACGAGGTGGTACCGATGTACAAGTAAAATCTCCCTGGCTCATCTGAAAACAGCAATCAAAAAACAAACAAAACTAAAACAAGTCAAATTTCAGAAAGAGCCGCAGACACAGCCTTCATAAAAAACTGAATTAAAGTCCACCGTAAACATCAAGGTATCTTGCTTACAAGAGATAAAGAAAAAAGAGTGTAATGGTATAGAAGGACTAAGTGTAGAAATGAAGGTTGGAAAAATCCAAGAAAGAGAGGTAAACAAAAGATGTTAGATACTAAGAATTCACAGAAATAACCCTTGACTGAATGTGTAAAGAAACATCAGTCAAGGGTTATTTCGATTTTACGGTAATTTTGTCACCGACCGTCAGGGACAACGGGTCCCGGATGGCGGATTTTTTTATTTTAAGGCTTATTCACCGAGTATCTCGCCTATCATAAGGTCAACGAAAGAAAGACATCTCGGCACGTGGAAAGGACCTTTGAACGTACTGCCCTTGCAAGCAGGCTGTGTCGGCTTACCGTCACGGCGAAGGTAACCGTACCACTCGCCATAAGGTTGGTCTGCAAAATAAGTCTTGCAGTAATCGAGTACCTGATAGAAAATGTCGAGATATTTTTCATCACCTGTATCGCGGTAAATCATAAGCGCCGCAATAAGCGCCTCGTTGTGAGGCCACCAAAGCTTCATATCGTGCTCATAGGCTTCAGGGGGATTGCCCAGACAATCGAGGAAATAGAGAATACCGCCGTATTCCTTATCCCAACCTGCATTGAACGCAAGGTCGAATATTTCAACCGCCTTTTTGTGAAGCTCCTTGTCACCTGTTTCGTTTGCACGCTCCATAAGGAACCAACTGCACTCAATGTCGTGACCCGGATTAACCATTCTGCCGTCTGTATAGTTGAGCCTTGCCGTGCCGTCGGGCGCAACGTTCTCCAGCGTACAACCGAGTTCGGGCTTAAAGTGATAATTAAAAATATCGTTTACACATTCATTTGCTCTCAAATCGTAAAGCTCGGCATTTTCGGGATTGACACGTTTGAGAACTGACGTAACGTTAAGCAGAATCATCGGTATGCCGAGAGCTCTGCCGCTGCGTGTTTCGGGTACTGTTTTCGGGCCCATTCCCGTCGGGTCAGGCATACCGTGGTTCAGATTCCAGTACATATCGTAGGCTCTGAGCGCTCTTTCGAGGTGCTCTTTATCACCCGTTATTCCGTAATATTCAGCATTTGCTATACAATAAAATGCCTCAGAGAAGCAGTATCTTCTCTGCCTTAAAGGCTGACCGTCTTCTGTTACGGTAAAATAAAGTCTGCCGCCTGCTTCGCGATTAACGCAGTGCTCCTCAAGGAAATCCAGGCAGCTTTTTGATGCGGCAAGCCATTCTTCCTTCACACCGTATGCATGACAAAGCCAAAGTCGGATCGTAGCCATGTCGTTCTGT
>JAZRRT010000126.1:0-7503 GCA_045650985.1 Acutalibacteraceae bacterium
ATTCCCCGTTTTTACGATATTACGGAAGGCTCGATAACTTACGACGGCGTTGATATACGCGATATAACAATGCACTCACTGCGCGAAAATATCGGATACGTGCCGCAGAAAGGTCTGCTTTTCTCAGGCACGGTAAAAAGCAATATGCTGGTTTCAAATCCAGATGCTGACGATAAACTCATCGGCAAAGCGCTTGAAACGGCTCAGGCAAACTTCGTATACGATATGCCCGAAGGCATCAATTCTGAAATTTCTCAGGGCGGTACAAACGTCAGCGGCGGTCAGAGACAGAGACTTGCAATTGCAAGAGCACTTGTCAAACAAGCACCCGTATATATTTTTGATGACAGTTTCTCTGCACTCGACCTCAAAACTGATGCCGCACTGCGCAAAGCACTCAAAGAATACACTGCCGACGCTACCGTGCTTATAGTAGCACAGCGAGTAAGCACAATAATGAAAGCAGAGCAGATAATCGTGCTCGACGAAGGCAGAATTGTAGGCAAAGGCACTCATAAAGAGTTACTTGCAACCTGCAAGGAATACCGCGAGATTGCTGAATCTCAGCTTGCAAAGGAGGAGTTGGAATGAGTAAAGAAAGAAAACACCTCCCTCCTCCCCCGGGTAAAGGTCCCGGCGGTCCCGGAAAAGGTCCGGGCGGTCCCGGCGAAAAACCCAAGGATTTCAAAGGCACGGTAAAAAAGATTCTCAAACTTATAGCACCTTTCAAACTTCGTTTTATTGCCGTAATAATCTTTGCGGCAGGCAGCTCTCTGTTTAACGTAATAGGTCCGAAAATTCTTGCAAATGCGACAAACGAAGTTGCCGACGGTGTAAACAGAATGATAAATTCGAGCGGCACCATCGACCTTGTAAAAATCGGTCAGATACTGACGGTACTTGTTTTGGTTTACGCAATAAGTGCTGTTTTCAACTACTTGCAATCATTCATTATGTCGGGTGTCACAACAAGGCTTTCGTTCAACCTGCGAAACGACATAATGCAGAAAATCAACAGAATTCCGCTCAGCTTCTTCCACAAAAGAAGTCAGGGTGACGTACTTTCGCGAATCACAAACGACGTTGACACACTCGAGCAGGCACTCACCCAGAGCATTACACAGGCGGCAACATCCGTTACATCAATTATCGGTATACTTGCGATGATGCTTATTACAAGCCCCCTGCTGACTCTTATAATAGTACTCACCGTACCCGTATCGCTGATTGTTGTACGCAACATCGTAAAGCTTTCTCAGCCGCACTTCCGCAAACAGCAGAAATTCCTCGGTGCAGTTAACGGACATATTGAAGAAATGTACGGTGCTCACCTTGTTGTCAAGGCTTTCAACGGCGAAAAACGCTCACTTGAAGATTTTGACGAACTTAACAACGAGCTTGCAGAGCACGCAAGAAAAGCTGAATTCCTTTCAGGCCTTATGATGCCTCTTATGGGCTTTGTAGGTAACCTCGGCTACGTAATAGTTTGCGTTGTCGGTGCAATACTTGCCTCAAAAGGCAAGCTTGATATCGGCGGAATACAGGCTATGCTTCAGTATGTACGCAACTTCAATCAGCCTATAAATCAGCTTGCAAATATCTCTTCACAGCTTCAGAGAATGGCCGCAGCTGCTGAACGAGTATTTGAATTTCTCGATATTGAAGAAGAAACCGACACTAACAAAACTCTCAAAGTAGCCGATGTAAACCTTGAAGGCAACATCACGTTTGACCACGTTAAATTCGGCTATGAAGGTACGGATAAAATCGTTATAAGCGACTTTTCTGCAAAGGTAAAAAGCGGACAGAAGATTGCAATTGTAGGCCCGACAGGTGCAGGCAAAACAACAATGGTGAAGCTTCTTATGAGATTCCACGAGTTGACTGACGGCGCAATATATATCGACGGTCATAACCTTACGGACTTCGACAGACATGATCTTAGAAGCGAATTCGGTATGGTGCTTCAGGACACGTGGCTGTACAGCGGAAGCATTATGGATAATATCCGTTACGGTAAGCTTGACGCAACCGACGAAGAGGTCATAAAAGCCGCAAAATTGGCTCAGGTTGACCATTTTGTACGCACACTTCCCGACGGATACCAGATGGAGCTTAACGAAGAGGTAACGAATATTTCACAGGGTCAGAAGCAGCTTCTGACAATCGCCAGAGCAATACTTTCAGACCCGAAGATACTCATTCTCGACGAAGCGACAAGCTCGGTTGACACACGCACCGAGATACTCATACAGCGTGCGATGGATAACCTTATGCGCGGCAGAACAAGCTTCATTATCGCCCACCGACTTTCAACAATACGCAACGCAGACCTTATTCTCTGCATGAATAAAGGCGATATTGTAGAGCAAGGAAGCCACGATGAGCTGATGGCTCTTAACGGATTCTACGCTAATCTTTACAACAGCCAGTTTGAAAAAGTAAGCGAATAAAAAACAGAGGTAACACGATTTCCAATCGTGTTACCTCTTAAATTTTAATATGCAGAAAATTCTTTAATTGTGGCAAATTTTCTCGCTTTGAGTATTACGAGCTTGATACGCCTTGTGCGAACGTGAATGCCGAATTCAACAATACGTTTACGACCAATGACCGTGCCCGTTTCCATCTTTTTCCATTTTCCTTCTTTCTCGACGTAAACAACAAACTTTTCAATCTGCTGACCGGTACGGATGTTTTCACACAGCACAACACGGTCAACGTCGTATTCGTCGCCCATATCGAGAATAAGCTCCGCACCTTCGGGATCATTACCTGAATGCCAGAAACCCGATTTATCGGGAAGAGCACATGTCGGAGAATGAAGATCATCTAACTTGCGGTTGCCCTGCATTGAGGATTCGAGTGCAAGATTATCTTCGAAATGAAGTGAGAGCACGGCGCCGAAGGTTACAAGTGTCTCTACGTCCTTTTCGCCGATAAGTCCGTCGGGCTGTGGCGCAACACCTACAAGCATTGAAGCGTTGCCGCCGACTGAACCCGTATATATCTTTTCAAGTTTGGAAAGCGGCTTGATGGAAAGTATTTCGCCGTTAACGTAAAACCAACTGTCACGCAACGGAAACGAAACCTCAGCAGGATACCACGTAAACGAATCGCAACGCTTGATTTTGCGACGGCTTGCTATATCCGTCTGGGTGAAATTAACCTTACCGCCTGATACGGAAACTTTTTTATCGGAATCAATATCAAAAGCCTTATAGTTTGAGGGTACGACACTCCACTCGCTGATACGGCAGACACCTGAATTGTTACCGCACCAACGGAAATCGGGACCGCAGTTTGTGATTGCAGCATCGGGCTGAAGCTCACGGATAAGCTTAAAATAGCCCTCCCAATCGTAGGCCTGCGTCTTTGCATCTTTGCGGTTATCCGTCGCACCGTCAAGGCTGACGCAGAATATTTCGCCATAGTTGGTAAGCAACTCGCGAAGCAGATTTTTAAAGAAAATATCGTACGGTTTACCAGTGCCGAAGGTCGGCTCGTGATAATCGAGCGGTGAAAGCGAAATGCCAAACTTAATACCGTATTTACGGCAGGCATCGCTAACTTCACGCACAACGTCACCTTCGCCGTCACGCCAACAGCTTGACTTTACCGAATAATCAGTATATTCGGAAGGCCAAAGACAAAAGCCTTCGTGGTGCTTACAGTTGAGAATAAGACCTCTCATACCTGAACGTTTGATTACTTTCACCCACTGTTCGGCATCAAATGCCGTAGGGTTGAAAACGTCAGGCTCTTCAAAGCCTGTTCCGGTTTTGCGTCCGGTGAAAGTATTCATTCCAAAGTTTATTATACCGTTAAATTCGGTGTCCATATAAGCAAGCTGACGCTCGGTAGGAACAACAGAAACGGCTTTATCGAGATAATCTATTGCCATAGCTTATCCTTTCAAACAAAATCTTTTTTGACGAGAGCATCCACAAGCGTAGGATTAAACTCAAAAGCGGCAACATCGCCTGCAGCACAATCAATGCCTGTTACGTCGATTATAAGGTCGGTAAGACCAACCTTACCGATAACCTGCGCTTTTTTGCCGCAAACAACGCAGCTAAGCGTTTCATCAGCACCGAAGCGCTTGACTTTACGAAGAAGAGAATTAACCTTATCCCCTTTTGTAAAAGCAATTTCGGTTTTGCTCAGACCGTATCCGTCGCAAACGCCGAGCGGCACAACGGCAGCTCTGGTCTCTCTGGAGGTTTTATATGCCTCTCCGTATCCGACAAAATGACCTGTCGGAAGAGTTTTTACCGATATAATTTCGCACTCCATAAAGCCAACCTTTTCAAGACCGACTGACGAAGCGGAAACAACCCTGCCGAGAAGCGCAGAGCCAAGACGCACCGCGTCAAAATGATACTCGGGATACTTAACGGCACCTGCCGATGAGCAGATATGCTTTTTAAGGCCCGTAACACCTGCTTTTTCGATTGTTTCAACCGTACTGTTAAAACGTCCGACCTGCAGCTTAACGGATGAAGAATCAGCAGAAAAAGCGTTATAGAAATGCGAATATATGCCTTCAAAGCTGATATTCTCACATTCGCGCACAGCGGTGATTATGTCATCCTCTTCGCCCGGCATAAAACCAAAACGTGCAAAGCCTGTGTCAAGCATAATGTGAGCAGGTGTTTTCCTGCCCTGAGCTGCTTTATTGAGAAGACGAGCCGTCGCGAGAGAGTCAACCGTTGCGGTTATTGCGTTATCTGCGCAAAGACGTGCGGATTCGTCGTCAAACGGCGGGCTGAGAAGCAGTATCGCAGTTTCAATACCGTTTTCGCGGAGTGTCAGTGCCTCGTCAAGCCTTGATACGGCAAGCGTACCGACACCGTTTTCACACAGCAGTTTAGCCATATTGAGAAGACCGAGACCGTATCCGTTACCCTTTATTACGCCGATAACCTCGGCTGTCGGACAATGTGCTCGCATTTTATTGAGATTGGATGCTATATAATCCTTCTGAACAACATATCTCATAGGAGTTTAATGTCCCTTTCTCAGCTTTTTGCGAAGTTTCTGAGCAAACTCCATGCCATTGTAGACAAGCGGCTTGTAAACATAGTAAAAATCACCGATAAACTCTGTGATTTCAGGGCAGAAGCCCTTCTTGAAGCGGTAAAGACCATAGAGAGGATTATTCTCATCAAGGTCACCTGAAATACCGCGGAAGTCATAAATACGGCAACCGTTTTCAACAGACCAGCGAATCATTTCCCACTGAAGCAGGTAGTTGGGCATCTTGTTGCGCTCTTCATTTGACGATGCGCCGTAAAGATACCAAACCTTATCACCGCAAAGGATTGCAAGCGTTCCTGCAATTGCCTTGCCTTCGCTGTAAGCCATATAAATACGTGCATTATCGCCGTATGCTTCAACCATACGTCTGAAATAGTCGGCAGGACGAATGGAGAAATTGTCTCTCTCGCCTGTTTCGACCATAATCTTGTGGAATTCTTCAGCAGCTTCGGCACCTTTTATAACAACCTCAACGTTGTTTTTCTTGGCAACGCGCACCTTATAGCGGTGGCGAGAGTGGAAAGAAGCAAAAACCTCATCCTCCGTTTTGCCTTCAACATCAAGACGGATTACGAAACGAGGCTGAATACCCTCAAAATTCTTCGAGCGAGGACCTGCCTTGAAGCCGTAGTCCAGAGCAATTTTCTCGTACTCGGTATCGTCAATTTTTGTGTCCGTATCGACCTGAAGCACATAACCGCCAAATTCCTTGGCAAGCTGCTTTGCGCCATCCATAAGTTCGGTGAATACAGCCTTATCGTGGAGGTCGCACACGGGACCGCGCGGAGAATAAAGCATACTGAAAGGCAGACCGCCGGGCAAACGGCGGATAATAACAGCCATTGTGCCCAGTATATTGCCCTGCTCATCGCGGCAGATAATGCCGCGCCAAATCCAATTGTTTTTTACTTTTGCCCATGCGCTCTGCTGCATAAAGTGACCCTTGGGGTGGCTTGCCACGAAAGAGTCAAATTCCGCAGCAGCATCGGCCTTGATAATCTCTGTCAATTTATTTTCCAACCTTAACTAAAAATTACTGTTTGATTGCAACGGGAAACTCGTCGGGAGCAGCACCCATTGCCATTGCAATACGGCGTGAAACCTCTTTATTCTTGATAGCTTCGCCTTCGAGAACAAAATTATCGCTACCGTAAATAAGAAGAGGAACATCAGCTGCGGAATGTGAGCCTGATGTGTACTTGAAGCTGTCGCCGTCAGGAGTAATAGCACCTGTCTCGTGGTCAGCCGTGATAACAACAAGAGTTTCACCGTCAGCCTTTGCATACTCAAGAGCAGCCTTAACAGCAAGATCAAACTCGTATGCAGCCTTCACCATTTTTTCCTGATCATTATTGTGTGAATGTTTGTCGATATGAGCACCCTCAACCATAAGGAAGAAACCGTCCTCATCATCGTCAAGCATATCAATAGCCTTTTCGGTAAGTGTTGAGAGGTTGGGAACGTCTGCGCCTGTGTCAGAGTTCCAAAGCTCGCCTGCAAAAGCACCGAATGAACGCTCGCCTTCTTCAAGAGCCTCAAATTCAGCATTGTCGTTTACGAGAGTCCAGCCGTACTCTTCTGCCCACTCGTCAGTAACAAGGCCGTTATCCTGAGCCCAGATAAGGTCGATGTCGGAATCTTCAATCTGCTGTCTTGTGATTTCAGCATCTTCGCCACGGTCATAAACGTGAGCGGAGAAAGAAGCGGGTGTTGCACCTGAGTTGTAGTCAGAAGTAACAACGCCTGCCATCTTACCGTAAGACTTTGCAAGCTCACAAAGATTCATCGGGATATAGGCAACACCAAGCTGGTCCTGCGGGAATACGCCGATAGCACCGTTTGTTGTACGTGTTGCGCAAGCAAGAGCTGTACCGCCTGCTGCAGAGTCCGTAACAACAGCGCTGGAAGAGCTTGTCTGTGACTTACCGTGAGTTGTTGTCATAGCAAACATACTTGCTTCGTCAATATCATACTCCTGCTCCATCCAATCGATATGGTAGAAGCCCATACCGTCACCGATAAGGAGAATAACGTTCTTATAATCGCCGGGATCAAGCTCTGTCTTGCCGCCGTTAAGTGCCGTGTTGACAGAAAGGTTGAGCGTAAGAAGTGACACCATAATAGCGGCAATCACTTTTTTGAAGAATGAGCCCTTAAGAAAGTTTACAAAATCAATCATTTTTATACCTCCGTAAAATAATTTTTTACCAATAAATTATAGTATTATTTACGCAGTATGTCAATAAATAATCTATAATAATTAGGTGTTGTATTTTTTATAATTTATGCTATACTATTATGGATAATGTTTACAGTCAGGCTGAAAGTAACGAAATAAACCGACGAAAACACGATTTCGGATTATTCCCGTTACCTTAAAGGAGGTAAAACACAATGTCAAAAAAGCCTTACTATATCACGACCGCGATTGCTTACACATCGCGCAAGCCGCACATCGGCAAC
>JAZRRT010000127.1:0-3759 GCA_045650985.1 Acutalibacteraceae bacterium
TTCAACAACGTAAAGTCAACCGTCAAGTCAGGTGAGATTCACGCCGCAAAGCAGATTTTTGTTCCCGATGCGACAAACCCCAACGTCAAAGAGGAGCTTAAGCTTTCTGTCAAATCCGACGGTTACGTGCTCGGTGCATCAACCTATGCCAACCTCACTCAAGCGGCACTCAAGGCAAACTTCGGCACAAGAACAACAAGATTTTACGGCGCAGACTCAGCAGAGCTTCCCGCCACAGCCCTTCTTTCGACGGGATGTAAAATCAAGATTGTTGACAGCAACGATACGTTTGTTATGAGCGTTGCGGGCGACGTAGACGGCAACTGCAAAAAGGATGCAAACGATGCCTTCCTTATCGGTATGTTCGAAAGCGGACTTATAAGTGAGGATGACATCGCAAGCGCATACTCAAACGCGGCTGATGTTAACGGCGACGGAGTTATTGACGGCGCAGACTTTGACACCGCAATAGAAGCACCGCTGAAATAAGACAAAAAAATTAACAGAGCAGATTCGCAATGAATCTGCTCTGTATTTTTATTTGCGGTTGTTTTCCGTTTTCATAAGCAGGTTAAGCGAAGAATCATAGATTTCGATTCTGTCGCGGTAAACTGCCGTTATATACGTTTTGCCGCCGTACTCTTTTATTTCACAGAATTCACAGTCCCTGAACACGTATTCGCTGCTGTTGCAATCGTAAAGATGATAAGGGCCGTCCGCCATACTGTCACCTATATACTCAAGGTCGGCAACTGCGGCAAAGCCGCAGTCACCTGCCGTTTGCACAGGCTTCCAACTATTCTCATCATAGCTGAGCGTTATCATTTTACTATGTGTCTTAGCGTTAAAATAATCAACCGTGTTGTTACTGTATTTCACCGCGTAGGCACCTTCGTGCTCTTCGATTGCCGCAACGTTTTCATACTGACCAAAAAGCTTGCCGCTTTCATCAAACACAAGCGCCGTACCGTCCGTTATTACATAGAAGTAACCGAAGTACTCCATATATTCCGTTGCGTTTACGCCGTTGCAGTTAATCGGTTTGTCCGTAAAAGCATCATAAAAGAAACTGTCGGGAGCATCCATATGTGAGTAGTATTTGACGAGTTTGCCGCCGTCAGTTATAAAGTAATAATACTGATGCTCGATAAACGGACTGGAGGGGTGTGACCTGAGAAGATTCAGACCGCTGTCATAAATCTCCGTAGTATCATAATTGACGGCAACAAAATACTCACCGTCAACATCCGTAACTGACGTGTATATCGGCTCAAGCAGCCATTCACCCTCGGGAGATATAATACCGTAACCCTCATCGCGGTTATAGCTTGCGACCGCCTTACCCGATTCAAAAGCACCGCAGAAATCAAGACCGTCAAGCACAAGGTTGCCGTCCTCATCGCGCACCTGCACGTCATCGTTTTCACTCAAAAAATCGTACACAATAAGAAGTCCGTTATAAAATCCGCTTCCGTTGGAATCCACCGACTGTGTTTCGCTGCCCGAAAAAATCTTATTTCCATCGTAATCATACACGCTAAAAGCTCCGGTATACTGAGAGCAGATTATTCTGTTTTCGGAAAGGCAGACCACATTATCATTTATCATCAGCTCAAACGAACCGTCAGCACTGACCAACAAAGATTCATGGCAAACCGTTTCCCAGTCACCTTCGTTGATTTTCAGACAATAATAGATTTTTCCGCCCGATTCCAGAGTCTGACAGCTGTTGTACTTCGGCTCGGTGTAAACTTCGCCGTCGGCTGTCATAAGCCCGTAACTGCACTCCGTCCAATATCCGTTTTCTTCATCACACTTATAGCCCGCAAGATAAGGCACAAGCTCCGCAGACGAAGAGGAAGGAGACCCTGCCCCATCACCGTCGGGCGTGCAGGCAGCAAAGCTGAAGCACAGCAAAAGAGCAAACAATAAAGCAAAATATTTTTTCAACATAAAAAAACCTCCTTCACCCGCATTAAAGCACAGCGAAGGAGGTTTTGTCAACTCCTGTTAAAAATGGTAAAGATTCTGTTCTGCATCAGCATACTGGAACTGGGGATAAAGCTCGTTGGAAGTTACGGTAGGCTGTGAATCGGTGCTCATAAGCCAGAAAAGCATTTCGGCAAGCTCTGAACCGTAGTTGCACGGAACGTGGCAAGCATCCTTGATAAACCAAGTGTTTTCGGGAAGCAGGCAGGTTGAAGCATCGATTCTTCTGTCGGGAGAAAGCTTGGTCGGGTCTTCGGGCACATAATCCTCATCAAGCTCCTCACCGTAGGGAGCGATTGTTGCGCCTGCTGACATAAGCTCGCTTTCGAGGATAACGTCACCGTCAACGTATGCACGGTCATAAACAGGAGTAACGGGGCTGCCGTAAGCAGTAACAATTGTAACAATAACTCCGTCAGCCATCATCTGCTTGATAAAATCGTCTCTTGTTTCTCTGAAATCCTGGAACTTATCCGTGCGCTCGAGAAGACCTGCATATTCTTCAGCATCATCGCCAAAAACAAATTCCTTTGCAGCTTCATACTCATCTGTCTGCATCATTGCCCACATACCGGGCATTGTGCCGAAGTTGTCACGCATTGTTCCCTGATAGATTTCTGTTTTATACTCTTCCGTGATATTATTGACAACGTTGCACAGAATTCTTGTTATGCCCGTAATATCGAGAATTGTCCACAGCCACTGCATATCGGGCACGCTGTGAGCAAGGAAGTTGTTCAGAATTTCGGGGTAGAAACCGACGTTGCCGCCCAGAGCATCTGATGCAACGTATGAGCCGTAGATTGTAGAAGAAAGGAACATACAGCTTTCAACGTCTTCGTAGCCGTACTCATCAAGGTAAGCAAGAGTCATAACACCGCCGAGGCTGCAGCATACAATATCAACCTTGTCACTGCCGCTTTCGCTGAGCGCAAGTTCAACGTGCTGATTGATTTTATCTGCAACAACGTAGGGATCAAGACGCCAGTCATATGTAACGTAATATACGTTTTCTGCGCCGATTTCGTCCGCAGCCTGCGCAACGATACCGGGTTCACACTGGCCGTAAGCCTTAAAGCCTTCAAGGTCTTCGGGATAGTTACTCATTGCAAGCGGATATTCTTTAACCGAAACGTTGGCGATTGTATCACCGTTTTTGTCACAAGCCATATCGGCAAAGAGCACGTTTACAAAATCGCAGATTGAGTCAACCGCACCATCCATACCGCCGAGCAGAGTTGAGAAAACAAGGCTGAATACTGCGCCGACAATAGGACCTGCGGAAACCGAGAGCGCAGGACGCTCATCTTCCGTGCCGAGATCAACCGTAAGTGCGGCAAAATCGAGACCGCGCACAATAACAATCGGGGTAACCTCTTCTTCCTGTGTTGCGAATGCGGTTGCCGTGCAGGAAAATACAAGCACAACAGCCAGAATAACCGAAATTAAACGCTTCATTTCTGATCCTCCGTGGAGTTTTAATAATTCTTATTCGCTATTATATTACATTTAAGCCCTTAAATCAACAGCGGCAGCAATTTAAGTTGTAAAAATTATCATAAAAAATTAAAATAAGCACTTGACAAACGCGAAAGTGTTATGTATAATAGCTGATGTTGTGCGGATGTAGCTCATCTGGTAGAGCGCCACCTTGCCAAGGTGGAGGTAGCGAGTTCGAGCCTCGTCATCCGCTCCAAAAAAAGACCTTTGTCTTTCGACAAAGGTCTTTTTTTATGAAATAAATCCTCATAGATTTATGAAATATGCCTG
>JAZRRT010000128.1:0-2361 GCA_045650985.1 Acutalibacteraceae bacterium
CGGCAGCGTCGGCGCAATTTTTGTTACCCACGAGCATTCCGACCACATAAACGGAATCAGGGTGCTCGCTTCAAAACATAAGATTCCCGTTTATGCCAGCGCGGGCACGCTCGAGGCACTTGCCGAAAACGGCACGCTCAGCGGCAAATTCCCTGCCGAGGTTATTCCCGCCGAAGGTATTGAGATAAACGGTATGTTTATACGCCCGTTTCACACGCCGCACGACAGCCGCGAAAGCCTTGGCTACACGGTTGAAACGGCTGACGGCAACCGCATTGCGGTTGCAACCGACATAGGCAAGATAACCGACGAAGTGCTCAACAACATCACCTGCTGTCAGCTTGTTATGCTCGAATCCAACCACGACGTGCGTATGCTCCAGAACAACCCCAACTACCCGTATATGCTCAAGCGCCGCATCCTTTCCGACAAAGGTCACCTTTCCAACGACGTGTGCGCCGCAACTGCCGCCGACCTTATCGAAAGCGGCACGACAAGGCTTATTCTCGGACATCTCAGCAAAGAAAACAACCTGCCCGAGCTTGCATACCAGAGCACTTACAGCGCACTCAGCGCCAAAGGTATGGAAGAGGGAAGCGACTATATTCTGCGTGTTGCCGGCACAGGCACACCGAAGATGATGGTATTTTAATATGAACGTAACCGTTATATGTCTGGGCAAACTCAAAGAAGATTATCTGCGTGCCGCCTGCGCGGAATACGCAAAAAGGCTTGGCGCATTCTGTCGGCTCGACGTTATCGAGCTGACTCCGACCCGTCTGCCCGATGACCCTTCACAGTCGCAGATTGACGCTGCACTCGAAGACGAAGCAAAGCGCATCACCGCAAAAATTCCGAATGGCGCTGTCTGCTTTGCGATGTGCATCGAGGGCAAGCAGTACTCCTCCGAAAAATTCAGCAAACTGCTGAGCTCTGCCGCGGTAGAGGGCGGCTCAAACGCCGTATTCATAATCGGCAGCAGCTTCGGTCTAAGCGAAAACATCAAAAAGATGTGCAAAGTCAGGCTGTCGATGTCTGAAATGACTTTTCCGCATCAGCTTGCAAGGGTTATGTTGCTTGAACAGATTTACCGCGCATTCCAGATTGAAAGCGGCGGCAAATACCACAAATAACAAAGCTTTTGTTCTCCGGCAAAAATTTTCAATATGAATGAAACAAAAACCCCATAGATAATGCTTAACGCATATCTGTGGGGTTTTATTTATTGCGGCACTGCATTTTCGTATTTCGCCTCATCGGGCAAAGGTATCGGATTTGCGCCTTTTTTGCGGCGATAAATTTTTTTATGTTGTTTACTTATTTAGATTAATATGGTAAAATAAAATGAAATTTTATTTTCTTAAGAAAGGAACCCGAATTATGATTCTTGATAAGAAAGTGAACATACCCGACCTCGGTATCATCGGCCCCGAGAGCGGATTTCACCTCCTCGAAACAACAGAGGACGGCAAGTTTATTACCGGCAAAAACGGTGTAGACTGCATCGTTGCAACGGGCGACAAGAAGGTTGAGTTTGTGTCCTTCGGCTCACACTCACTCGCTTGTGTCAAGTCTGCAATTGCTTACCCCGTATACTACCCCGTATACCCTGTCAAAACAGAGTATCCGCTCAACGCGGTGCTTATGGACCTTGACGGCACAACGGTACGCAGCGAAGACTTCTGGGTATGGATTATCCAGATGAGCACCGCAAGTATGCTCGGCAACCCGAAGTTTGAGCTTGAGGATGCTGACCTTCCGTTTGTTTCGGGTCACAGCGTTTCCGAGCACCTTCAGTACTGTATCGACAAGTACTGCCCCGGCGAATCACTTGAGAAGGCTCGCGATTTCTACTTCGAGCACACACACCGCGAGATGGAAGAAATTATGGCAGGCAGAGGCAAGGACGGCGCATTCACACCCACAGAGGGCGTTAAGGATTTCCTGCTCGAGCTTAAGAGCATGGGCATCAAAATAGGTCTTGTTACATCAGGTCTTTACGAGAAGGCATGGCCCGAAATTCTCTCCGCATTCAAAAGCCTCGGCATGGGCGACACCAAGGATTTTTACGATGCAATCATCTCCGGAGGTTTCCCGCTGCGCAAGGGCAGTGTAGGCACACTCGGCGAGCTTTCTCCCAAGCCGCATCCGTGGCTTTACAGCGAGACCTCTATCGTCGGTCTCGGCGAGGCATTTGCCGACAGAAGCCGTGTTGTAGGTATTGAGGACAGCGGCGCAGGCGCTTGCTCGGTTCGTCTTGCAGGCTACACCACAATCGGTATCGCAGGCGGCAATATCGAATCCAGCGGTACAAAGGCTGTATGCTCACACTTCTGCAACAACTTTGAAGAGATTATGAAA
>JAZRRT010000129.1:0-10217 GCA_045650985.1 Acutalibacteraceae bacterium
GTTTGGTCAATGTCAACACCTTTTTACCAATTTTTTTGGTAGTTTTACCAAGTTATTAAAGTTAACCATAAATCAAAACTTTGGGTAAAGACTCTTCTATATTTTTACAGTTTCTGTTATTATATTGTGTGTTGTATAATTATATACATTATATATGATATTTGGAGATAACAAAATGCCAATTAAAATTGATGCGAATCTGCCGGCAAAAAACAGCCTCGAGGGCGAAAACATATTTGTTATGACAAACGAGCGTGCGGTAACTCAGGATATTCGTCCGCTCAAGATTCTTATACTTAATCTTATGCCAACGAAGATAGTAACTGAGACGCAGTTATTAAGGCTTCTCAGTAACTCCCCTATTCAGGTTGAGATTGAGCTGCTTCAGACTGCAACGCATCAATCAAAGCACACGTCAGCAGAGCATATGCTTGCATTCTACAAAACCTTTGATGAAATCAAACATAATAAATATGACGGTATGGTTGTAACCGGTGCTCCTGTTGAAAAGATGGCATTCGAAGACGTTGACTATTGGGACGAGCTCTGCACTATTTTTGACTGGGCCGATAAGAACGTATACTCTTCGTTCCACATCTGCTGGGGCGCACAGGCAGGACTTTATCACAGATACGGTCTGAAAAAATATCCGCTCGAAAAAAAGATGTTCGGCGTATTCAAGCACAGGGCTCTTGATCTCTACCATCCCCTTCTCAGAGGATTTGACGAAGAGTTCTACGTACCTCATTCCCGCCACACCGAAGTGCGAATTGATGACATTGCTCACATTAAAGATTTGCAGATACTCGCTTATTCAACCCAGGCAGGTGTTCACCTTCTTTCGGATATGCAGTGCCGCAACTTTTACGCTTGCGGTCACGCAGAATATGACCGCGATACACTCGCAAAAGAATACTTCAGAGATGTAAACGCCGGCCTTGAAATAGACGTGCCTGTAAACTATTTTCCTGATGATGACCCGGAAAAAGTGCCTGTTATAAAATGGAGAGGCGCAGGCAGCCTGCTTTTCTCAAACTGGCTGAACTATTTTGTCTATCAGCGCACACCTTACGACCTTTCTACAATGTAATATAAAATATCAATAAACCGCTCTGTTCGGATGTGAACAGAGCGGTTTTGCTGTTAACGGGATGTTTTCTTTTTCTTGGAACGGTCAACTGAAAAATCAAGATTGGTTGTGAGATTGCGCTCTGCGCGTGACTCGTCGCGAACAAGCTGAGGAGATGCACCGTTCTTTACACAATCAGCAGTAACAATTACTTTGGAAATTGCGGGCTCAGAGGGAACTTTGAACATTATCGGAATAAGTGTCTGTTCCATAATTGAGCGAAGACCGCGTGCACCCGTTTTCTTTTCAAGAGTTTTATCAGCTATGGCCTCAAGAGCGTCTTTTTCAAACACGAGTTCAACGCCATCCATACCCACAAGCTGAGTATACTGCTTGACAATTGAATTTTTGGGTTCGCTGAGAATTTTGACAAGCGCGTCACGGTCAAGCTCGTGAAGAGCTGTAAGAACGGGCATACGGCCGACAAGTTCGGGGATAAGACCGAATTTGACAAGATCCTGATGAATCGCCTGTCCCATAATGTAGTCAGTATCAAGCTGACTCTTATCTCTTATTTCAGCCTCAAAGCCCAAAGCGGAACCGCCAATGCGCTTCTCAACAATCTTTTCCATACCATCAAAAGCGCCGGCACAGATAAAGAGAATATTTTCTGTATTAATCTGGATAAACTCCTGCTGAGGATGCTTTCTTCCTCCGCCGGGCGGGACGTTTGAAACAGTACCCTCGATGATTTTGAGCAAAGCCTGCTGAACACCCTCACCGCTTACGTCACGGGTTATGGAAGTGCTTTCCGATTTGCGGGCAATCTTGTCAATTTCATCAACATAGATAATACCGCGCTCGGCACGCTCAATATCAAAATCCGCCGCCTGGATAAGACGAAGCAAAATGTCCTCAACATCCTCGCCAACATAGCCTGCCCCAGTAAGAGTTGTAGCATCAGCTATTGCAAAGGGAACGTCAAGCGTTTTGGCAAGGGTCTGAGCAAGCATAGTTTTACCTACGCCGGTAGGACCGAGCATAAGTATATTGCTCTTCTGGATATCGGCATCGGAATCCGCACCAAAAAAGATACGCTTGTAATGATTATAAACAGCAACGCTAAGAACAACTTTAGCTTCTTCCTGACCGATGACATACTCGTCAAGCCTTTGCTTGAGCTCCATAGGTTTGGGAAGAGTAAAATTACCCTTGCCCGAACTTTTTAAATTCGGGGTTATATCATCTTCTTCAGCAATAATGCTGTGGCAATGTTCAACACATTCGTTACAGATGAAAACACCCGGACCGGCAAGAAGCTTTTCTACCTGACTCGAGAGTTTATAGCAGAACGAACAGCGAACAGGTTTTTCTCTCATATCGCCATCTCTGGACATCTGAAAGTCTCCTTAAAAAATTATCTCTTATAAAGGACCTTGTCAACAAGGCCGTATGCGGCAGCTTCTTCAGCGCTCATCCAATTGTTTCTGTCAGTATCAAGAGCAATTGTATCAACAGACTTGCCGGTATTCTCAGCAAGAATCTTGTTGAGGTTATTTTTAATCTTGATGATGTGTTCAGCCTCAATCTGGATATCTGATGCCTGACCTCTTGTGCCGCCAAGGGGCTGATGAATCATAATTTCGCTGTTGGGAAGCGCAAAACGTTTACCCTTTGCGCCTGATGAAAGCAGGAATGCACCCATACTTGCAGCCATACCCATACAGATTGTTGAAACATCACACTTGATGTACTGCATAGTATCATAAATAGCAAGACCTGCAGAAACAGAGCCGCCGGGGCTGTTGATGTAAAGGCTGATATCCTTCTCGCTGTCCTGTCCCTCAAGGAAAAGGAGCTGAGCAACAACAAGACTTGCGGTTGCGTCATTTACCTCATCGGAGAGAACAATAATTCTGTCGTTGAGGAGCCTTGAGAAAATGTCAAACTGTCTTTCTCCTCTGCTTGTCTGTTCGACAACATACGGTACTAAACTCATAATTACATCTTCCTTCCTTAATATTGTGTTATGACCGACAGACTTTCATGCTGGTGAAGGTCTGCCGGTCTAATGCTGAAATCTATTATGGACCGATAGGACCTGAAATTATTCAGCGTCCTCTGCCTTTTTCTCTGCTGCCTTCTTTTTGGGAGCAGCCTTCTTCTTGGGAGCGGCTTTCTCTTCCTTCTCGCCGTCCTCAGCCTTGGGAGCAGCCTTCTTCTTGGGAGCAGCCTTCTTCTTTGCAGCCTTAGCGTTGTCAACAACTGTCTTCATAGCCTTCTGTACTGCAACGTCAGACTTGATGCTCTCTACGGGAGCAAACTTCTTGACTGTTTCAACATCGATACCGTATGTTGTTGCAATCTTATCGTACTCTGCTGCAACGTCATCATCGGTAACCTCGAAATTCTCAAGCTCTGCAATCTTCTCGAGAGCATAGCGAAGCTTGAGCTGCTTGAGAGCTTCCTCACGAATCTGCTCGTCAAGAACCTTCTCATCCATACCTGTGTATGCAAGGTACTGCTGGTAGCTGATACCCTGTGACTCGAAGCGCTGAATGAAGCTGTCCTTATTCTGCTGGAATGCCTCATCAACAAGAATTGCGGGAATGTCTGCCTTGAGGTTCTCTACAAGCTGATCGCGGAGTGCATCCTCAAAAGCGTTGTCAGCGTTCTGCTGCTTGCGCTCTGTGATATCCTTCTTGATGCCTGCCTTGAGCTCATCAAGTGTATCGTACTCGCCAAGGTCCTTAGCAAACTCATCATCGAGCTCGGGAAGTTCCTTAACGGAAATCTTGTGAAGCTTGCACTTGAAAACTGCCTCCTTGGAAGCGAGCTCAGGTGTATACTCAGCGGGGAAAGTAACATTTACGTCAAAATCCTCACCGATTGCCTTGCCGACAATCTGCTCCCCAAAACCGGGGATGAAAGAACCGGAACCGAGAGTAAGGTCATAACCTTCTGCCTTGCCGCCGTCAAAAGCAACGCCGTCAACAAAACCTTCAAAATCAATTGTAACGATGTCGCCGTCCTTAGCTGCTCTGTCCTCAACGTTTACAAGTCTTGATGCCTGCTCGCGAAGGTGATCAAGCTCGTGGTTAACTTCATCATCAGAAACATCAACAGCGGGCTTCTCAGCGCTCATACCCTTGTACTCGCCGATTTCAACAGCGGGCTTTGTAGCAACTTTAACAGTCATCTCAACGCCGTTTTCGCCAATTTCAATAACGTTTGCATCATAGGGAGCGCTTGCTGCTGCAATACCTGACTCAGCAACTGCTTCTTCTACTGCTGCGGGATAGAGATCGTTGAGAGCATCTTCATAGAAAACACCCTTACCGTAAAGTTTCTCGATCATCTGCATCGGAACCTTGCCCTTACGGAAACCGGGAACAGAAATATCCTTCTTCTGCTTGTTGTATACCTTAACTGTAGCTGCCTTGAATGTTGCAGCATCGATTGTCAAGGTAATTTCATGTACGTTAGCTTCTAATTCTTTAACTGACTTAAAGCTCATTTTAAATTCCTCCTATTTTTTTAACCAAGGTATTATATCATGTAAATTTCAAAAAGGCTATACTTTTGAAAATTATTTTAGAAAATTTTTCAAAATTTTTCTATCAATTTTGGGCAAAAGCCGAGACTGTCACCTGAAATCAGTGAAAAACGCACGTTTTTATATTCACCTGCAAAAGCATTTTTGATTGATGCGCCATGAAGATGTGCATAATAACAGCGTCTGACACCGTACTCAACAAGCAGGTCAACTATCTCCTCGCAGACTGCTCTGTTGCTTAGCGGAGGGTAATGGAGAAACGCAACCGTTTCGCCGCCGAGTTTTGCCGCTTCCTGCAAAGAAAGCCTCAGGCGGCAAATCTCTCTGTTGAGCGCCTTTTCTTCATCATCCGCACCGCTGTCATAAAACCAGCCTTTGGTGCCCGCAACGCTGACGTTTCCGCACCTGAATGCATTGTTGAAGAGAAAATCGATTGAATCAAGCGAGTTTTCCTCAAGCAAGTGTTTCATCTTCGATTTGGTTTCCCACCAATAATCGTGGTTGCCCTTCATCAGCAGTTTTTTGCCGGGCAAAGAATTGATAAACTTAAAATCCGGCAGTGCTTCGCCGAGCTTCATACCCCACGAAACGTCACCGCAGATAAGCACCGTATCATCCTCGCCAACTATCTTACGCCAGTTTTCTTCAAGACGTTTTTCGTAATCATTCCAGCCGTTGAAAACGTCCATAGGTTTTTCAACGCCGAATGAAAGGTGCGTATCGCCGATTGCAAATAATGACATTGCGTTCAGCCTTTCGTATAAAAATTAGTTAATTCCGAGCATAGCGAATACCGCCTTGCGCATATCGCTCTTGTCAATAACCTCACTGAAACGTACACTCTTGTTTTCAAGACCTGTAAGCTGTACGGGGCATTCAACACCGGTTGCATCAGCAAGAGTCTTTGTCATCTCGTACTCTTCGCCCTTGACAAGTGATGCATCAACTGCAGAAAGAACGCTTGCCGTAAACTTGAACGGACTTGCGGTAGAAGCGATAACAGTGGGCTTATCGTCACCTGTTGCATCGCGGTAATCGCAGTAAACCTTAACGGCAACAGCAGTATGTGTATCGCAAAGATAATTCTTATCGGCATAAACGGAGCCGATTGTTGCCATTGTCTGTGCATCGTCGCAACAGCCTGCAGAAAAGAGTGAAGTTATCTTTTCGAGAATATCGGCATCGACGGTATATTTACCGGTCTTTGAAAGGTCGGACATATAACCCGCAACCTTCTTATCGTCACATCCGCTGAGGATGTAAAGAAGTCTCTCAAGATTGGATGAAATAAGAATATCCATTGAAGGAGAGATTGTTGCATAGAAGTTACGGTTACGGTCGTACGTACCGTTTGAGAGGAAATCCGTAAGAACATTGTTTGCGTTTGAAGCACAGATAAGCTTATCAATCGGAAGGCCCATTTCCTTGGCATAGTACGCTGCAAGGATGTTACCGAAATTACCGGTAGGAACACAAACGTTGATCTTATCGCCAAGTGCAATTGCACCCTGCTCAACCATATCACAGTATGCAGAAACATAGTAAACTATCTGCGGTGCAAGCCTGCCCCAGTTAATTGAATTTGCGGAAGAGAACTGCATACCGTTGTCTTCAAGAAGCTTTGCCACGTCGGGATCGGTGAAGATTGCCTTAACTCCGCTCTGCGCATCATCAAAGTTACCCTTGATTGCGCTGACACCTACGTTGTCACCCTCCTGAGTAATCATCTGAAGCTTCTGCATTGCAGAAACACCGTCAGACGGATAGAAAACAAGAATTTCTGTGTTGGGAACATCTTTGAAACCTTCAAGCGCAGCTTTACCTGTATCACCTGAAGTTGCAACAAGAATACCAATCTGCTTATCGCCTACCGTCTTGCTTGCCGCACGTGTAAGAAGATGAGGAAGAATCTGGAGAGCCATATCCTTAAATGCGCAGGTAGGACCGTGCCAGAGCTCCTGAATATAAGCAGAAGAATCAAGTTTAACAACGGGTGCCGTCTTGTCACTGCTGAATTTGCCGCTGTATGCGCCGCTTACGCAGTCAATAACCTCCTGCTCACTGAAATCGGAAAGGTACTTGGAAAGAACGGCAACCGCTCTGCCCTGATAATCCTTGCCGACAAGCTCCTTGAGCTCATCCGACGTAAGTGTCGGAATCTGTGTAGGAACAAAAAGTCCGCCATCCTTTGAGATACCGTTTGCGATTGCCTGTGCGGCTGTTACGCGTACGGAATTGTCTCGTGTGCTTGTGTACATCAAATTAAAGACCACCTTTAAATTATTCTCCGAAAGCATTCTCTATATAGTTAAAATCCTTAACTTTGTCACCGTCTGTTATTACCTCAGCCACATCAAAGCGAGGCTGAAGCTCACACGGATAAGAAGCAAGGTAATGCTGTGCCGTTGTAATTAACCTGCGCTGTTTCGCAAAACCAACTGCGCTTGCAGGCCTGTCGACAGAATTCACACAACGCGTTTTAACCTCAACAAAACAGATAAAACCGCCTTTTGTTGCAATTATGTCCACCTCGCCGAAGCGGCAGGAATAGTTGGTATCGGTCACTTTGTAGCGATGCCGTTTGAGCCATTTTGCAGTATAGCTCTCGCCGATATCGCCCTTAATTCTTTTGATATTCATAACAGCTTTTTAAGGAAACTGCGTCTGTGCACGGGCGAAATGCCGTGTTTTTCTATCATCTCGTAATGAAGAGCTGTGCCGTATCCCTTGTGCTTTGAGAAAAGATATTCGGGATATTTTTCATCAAGCTCAAGCATAAATCTGTCACGCGTAACCTTAGCAATAATTGAAGCGGCAGCAATACTCATCGAAAGCGAATCGCCCTTAATTACGGTTTCTCCGTCTATATCGAGCGGCGGCATACGGTTGCCGTCGATAAGCGCGTAATCCGCCGCAACAGGCAAACTCTCAACCGCGCGCTTCATTGCAAGGTATGTTGCCTGAAGTATATTTACCGAATCAATCTCCTGCTCTGTCGCTACACCGACTGACCAGGCAACAGCGTTTTCAATCACCTTGTCATATAACTGCTCTCGCTTTTTTTCGCTGAGCTTTTTGGAATCGTTAAGACCGTCTATAACAAGACCCTGAGGAAGAATAACGGCAGCCGCATAAACAGGACCTGCAAGAGGGCCTCTGCCCGCTTCATCCACGCCGCAGATTTTTGAGAATCCCAGCGAGGAAGCTTTCATTTCATATTCATAATCCGGCACTTATATCACGGCCTTTCAAGTGTAATTCTGCCGAGCTTTCCGCCGCGGTATTCATCAAGCAAAGTGTTTGCGGCACGCTCCGTATCAATTTCACCGCCGCTGATAAGCATACCTCTTTTTCTGCCGATGAGCTCAAGAATTTCATAATCCTCAAGTCCTTCGATACTTCCGAGCTTATAGCGCTCGACAAGCATTGACGTATAATCTCTTGCAAGCACCTCAATAAGGCGAATTGCCATCAGCTCAACGTCAACAACTTCATCCTTGACAGAGCCGATAAACGACAGCCTGTCACCGACCTTCGGGTCATCAAATTTAGGCCAGAGGACACCGGGAGTATCGAGAAGCTCTATACCTCCGCCGATGTTGAACCACTGATTGTGTTTGGTAACACCCGGCTTATCGGCAACCTTAGCCTTGCTTGTGCCTATCATACGGTTTATAAACGATGACTTACCCGTGTTTGGTATACCGACAACCATAACGCGAAGCGTTTTGCCTGCCATACCCTTTTCTTCGTTGGCACGTATTTTGTCTGCAAGCACTTTTTGCACAAGAGGCCGATAATTCTGAAGTCCCTTGCCGCTGCGACAATCAACAGCAATTGCATACGCACCATTTGAATTGAAATAATCTATCCATTGACGTGTTGCTCTTTCATCAGCAACGTCACACTTGTTGAGCAAAACAATCCTGGGTTTTTTGCCTGTCATTTCATCAAGTTCCGGATTGCGGCTGCTGACAGGAACGCGGGCATCGAGCAGCTCGGTCACGGCATCAACCATCGACAGACTCTCTTTGATAAGTCTGCGGGTTTTTGCCATATGACCCGGAAACCATTGGACAACCTGTTTTTGTGTATCATTCATAATCGTAATCACCGAAGAATTTAATTTCAGTTATCGGAGAGAAGCGCAGAAGCACCTGACCGAGAATATATTCCTCATCAATAAGACCGATTTCAAAGCCACGGCTGTCTGATGATTTGAGACGGTTATCACCCATAACGAAAACCTTACCTTCTTCGATGGTCAGCGGATAATCCCACCTGTGACCGTCGTTGGTAGTAGGAGTTTTGAGATAAGGCTCATCTATTACTTTGCCGTTAACTTTTACTTCACCGGTATCAAAGTTGATGTCAATTTCATCACCGCCGACAGCTATAACACGCTTTACGATAGGCTCGTGAAAAGTATTAGGCTGAGTGATAATAACAATATCACCGCGCTCAGGCTCTGTAACAAAAGCCGAAACAATAAGCCAGTCACCCTCCTGCAAAGTGTCCTCCATTGATCCGCCTGATACGCCTACAATGCGAAACAAGAATGTAAAAGCGACCATAATTGCAACAATTGACGACGCGACAATTGAAACCAGCTCAACCACCGTACGTGCCATCGACTTTTTTGTAGCCTGAATATTATCCTGTTCAACAGTTTCCTGCTGTACTGCTTCATTTTCTTTCTCGTTCATCTCTATCCCTCCAAATGCTTATTTGCCGGATTTCTCGGCTGAGTATATCCTGAAAAGGTAACTGCCCAAAACATATTGTTCATCAATAAAGCCTATCCTTGATGATCGGCTGTCAAGCGAATCGTTTCGGTTATCACCCATAACAAACAACTGACCCTCGGGCACTGTCAGAGGAAACTTGACATCGAAATCGCGGCGGGTCTTCTGGAGTATGTATGGCTCATCGAGCTTAACATCATCCACAAATACTTCACCTGTATAAAAATTAATGTCAACCTTCTGACCGCCGACCGCAATAACGCGCTTGACAATAGGTCCGCCTGAGCTCGTCTGGTTAGGCTGAGTGACAATGACTATCTCACCGTGCTCGGGTTTGAAATCGAACGCCGAAACAATAAGCCAATCACCGTCGTGCAAAGTGGGAAGCATTGAATCGCCTTCCACCTTGACGGGTCTTGCAACAAACGTAAAAACAGCACACAAAAAAACAACGGCAATAATAAAAGACGTCAGCCAATCAAACATAGTTGAAGACGCTTTGCCTTTTTTGCTTTGTTGCGGCGGATTGCAAAGATTCTCCGCAACAGGCGCGCTGTATACCTTTTTATATTCTGTAATTTTCAAATCTTCACCAGCTAAAGTGTTTTTTATGAGCAAAAATAATCACTCACAGTACATTATATCAAAAAAAAGGAACAAGTACAAGACTTGTTCCTCAAATTTGTTCAGGAAAAATAAATTATTTAAGGTCCTGCTTAACCTTTGCTGCCTTACCGACTCTGTCACGAAGGTAGTAGAGCTTTGCTCTGCGAACCTTACCTTTTCTGATTGTGGTAACCTTAGCAACGTTGGGAGAATGAACAGGGAAAACTCTCTCGATACCTAC
>JAZRRT010000130.1:0-6708 GCA_045650985.1 Acutalibacteraceae bacterium
TTCTTCACCGATACGCTCGTAATATTCAACCTTACCGTTCTGTGTGATTGAAGAAGCACAGTCGATATTGAAATCAAAATCTTCATCGGTGGGGATACCGATTGTAAGCGGGTTTGTGCCGAACATACCCTCAACACCGAAAGTAGGAGCAACGGAGGGACGGGCGTTTGTACCTGTCATACCGATACAGCCTGCCTTTGTTGCCATTGTTGAGTAGTAACCTGCAATACCGTAGTGGCAGGAGTTGCGGACGACGACCATACCCATACCGTATTCTTTAGCCTTTGCGATAGCCATACTCATAGCCTTATAGCCGATGACCTGACCCATACCGTGGTGACCGTCAACAACTGCTGTTGTGGGGGTCTCCTTGAGAATTTCAAAGTTTGTTACAGGCTGCTGAATGCCTGCGTTGATTCTGTCGATGTAGACGGGCTTGAAGCGGTTGCAGCCGTGTGACTCGATACCGCGTCTGTCAGACTCGAGAAGTATGTCAACAACAATCTCTGCATCCTCTTCGGGTACGCCTACGCCCATAAATGCATCCTTTGTGAAATCGTGCAGGGTTTTCCAATCAAGAACTACCTTTGCCATTTTATTACTCTCCTTATATAAAGTTAATTTATTAACAATAATGAATTGATTTATCAATTCAAATCATGTTGCAACGCAACAAATCATGGCTGAAAGCCAAATCATGCGGAGCAAATCATTATTAAAACACAAAGACAAGTGTCTACGCTTTCCTCGGTGCTACCATCTTTATTTTGTGTATCGATTAAACGAGTTGTTAAAAATATGATTTGCCTGACGGCGTGATTTGATTTCTTCGAAATCATGATTTGCAAAATTTCATTTTGCGTGATTTGCGTTTTTTAAAACGCATTATTTTATTCATCTTCTGCCCAGTTTTTAGCTCTTTCAACTGCTTTCTTCCAGCCTTTATAAAGTCTGTCGCGCTCTGCAACATCCAACTTCGGAAGGAAAACGGTGTCAATCTCACGGTTGCTCTCGATTTCGGCAGTATCTTTCCAGTAGCCGATACACAAACCTGCAAGGTAAGCCGCGCCGAGTGCCGTTGTTTCAACCGTCTTCGGCCTGTCAACTCTCGTGCGTATCATATCCGCCTGAATCTGCATCATAATATCGCTTACGGATGCGCCGCCGTCAACACGAAGCTCGCTCAGCTCAATGCCTGAGTCAGCCGTCATTGCTTCGAGCAAATCCGTCATCTGATAAGTTATGCTCTCAAGCACCGCGCGGCAGAAATGCGCTCTGTTTACGCCTCTTGTAAGGCCGACAATACAGCCTCTTGCGTACATATCCCAATACGGTGCGCCGAGGCCCGTAAAGGCAGGCACAAGGTAGATGCCGTTTGCGTTGTCAACCGTTTCGGCAAGCTCATCACAGCGCCGCGCCGTATCGACCATATGAAGCTCATCGCGAAGCCACTTGATAACGCTGCCTGCGTTGAAAGCTGAGCCTTCGAGAGCGTATTCAACCTTATCTCCGATGCCCCACGCAACACCCGAAAGCAGATTGCTTTTTGAATGCACGCGTGTTTCGCCCGTATTCATAAGCAGGAAACAGCCTGTGCCGTAAGTGTTTTTCGCCTGACCGGGATTAAAACAGCCCTGACCGAAAAGTGCGGCAGGCTGGTCACCGATTGCGCCGCAAATCGGCACACCTGCAAGCGCCTCAAGACCGAGAATGCCTGCGGCAACGTCGCCGTAGTGCATACTTGAAGGTACAGCCTTGGGAAGTATTGACGTTGGTATTTCCAGCTTGTTGCACAGATATTCATCCCACTCAAGCTTATCAACGTCAAACAGCATCGTACGCGATGCGTTGGAGTAATCGGTTACGTGGGCTTTGCCGCCCGTAAGATTCCAGATAAGCCAAGTTTCAACCGTGCCGAAAAGCAGGTTACCCTCTTCCGCAAGTTTTTTTGCAGAAGGTACGTTATCTAAAATCCACTTGATTTTTGTGCCCGAAAAGTAGGCATCAATCAGCAGACCCGTGTGGTCTTTAATATATTCGTCAAGCCCGTCTGCCTTCAGCTTTTCGCAGTAATCCGCCGTGCGGCGGCACTGCCAGACAATAGCGTTGTAGACGGGTTTGCCCGTTGTTTTATCCCAGAGAATTGTAGTTTCACGCTGGTTTGTAATACCGATTGCCTTGATTTCTTCAGGCTTTACGGTGCCCTTTGCGAAAAGGGAGGTTATTGAGTGAAACTGACTGAAAAGGATTTCCATCGGGTCGTGCTCAACCCAACCTGCCTGCGGATATATCTGCTCAAATTCGTTTTGTGCGCTGGCGGCAATTCTGCCGCATTTATCGAAAGCAATTGCCCTCGAACTTGTCGTGCCCTGATCGAGCGCAAGAATATATTCTGCCATCGCATTCATCCTTTCTCACTGACTTTGCACCCTTTATAATACTACAAATATTTTATCCAGTCAATTAAATAAAATGTTAACTATCTTCATAACCGACACATTTGAGTAAATTTTTAAACCCAAAATTCCGCTTTCGAAAATTGAGTTTTGCGACAACGCAAAACGCAGGAAAACGGACAAATTTTAAGGCCGAAAAAAACGGACGCAAACGGAAAACATCCGCTCGCGTCCGCAAAAAATCGGGAATTATTCAAATTTAACAAGCATCGGTGCAGCTGTAATTCCGCTCGGCTTGACGTTGTATTCATACGACCAGCGCATACCCTTTTTTCTCCACGCATCGGGACCGTACCAACGTGTTGCAGAATCAGCCATATGAAGCGCCGCAAACGTGTTGAAACGGTTGCCGAAGGCTGTAATCTCAACAAGATGCTTACCCTTGCCGAGTTTACCCAAGGGCGCAGTATAGGGCGAGAGCGCAACCGTGCCCATACGCACACCGTCAACGCTGACCGTGCAAACAGGCTGTTCAAAATGGGGAATAACAATGCTCATTTCCTCGTCGTTACCGTCAACAACGCACTTGTAAGTAACGTTGCCGCCGTAGAAAGGCAGACCCTGACGTGTCCAATCACCAAATTCAAGCTCTCTTACGGGAGCCGTAATCTTATACGTTCTGCCCTTGAGCTCAACGCCGAAATCGCCGAGAAGATATACAGCTTCAAGCGTTGAAACCTTACCGAACGAACGTGAAAGAATGATGGTGTTTTCGCCCTTTTCGAGCTTGCCGAGAGCAACGGTTTCTATTGATTCATCAACGTAACAGCCCGTTCTTATCATCTCTACGGGCTTGCCGTTGAAGATAATTGCGCTCTTATCAAAATCCTCAAGTGCAAGGCTTACGTTTTCAACCTCAATATCGGAATTGATAACGTATTTCAGCTCAACCGTTTCGGTCTCCTCTTCAACGCCGAAGAGCCACGGCTGTGCGCCGCCTGCAATTGCATTTTCCATTTTCAGCTCAGCTTTAAGGCTGTCGCAGATGCGGAGAATTTCTTCGTTTGCTCTCCACTCGCCGCCGTTCAGCCTGTATTCAGGCATATCGAGGAGAGCTACGTTCGGCTCTGCAAGCTCAATCTCGGATTTAGAGGGAAGAAGACCGATGCTGATGCGCTTTTTCTTTTGTTTCGGAGCCGCATCCGACCTGCCCGGTATCAGCTTGAGAAGCACGCTGTCGTGGTCATAAAGCTCAAGCTCAACAAAGGTATCGCCAAGGTTATATTCGGCGGCAAGAGTTGTAACCGAACCGTCCATCGTGTTCCACAGCTCGGGCACAAACTCGCCCTTGAGACGCAGGGTAAAGTCCTCGCTTTCGCAGGTATAGTGGCCTGCCCTGTGGTTGATGGGAGCAATAAACAGCCAGCGGAAATCGCCGTCCTGACGAAGCTGATACATATGGTTTTCCGTGCGCTCACCGTCATCTTCGCGAAGGTCAATTTCGCGGTTTGAATCAAGCTCACTCAACAGCTGAATTTTTGACCAGCCGACAACCGTTGAATCTGCCGCAAACGCCTTAGCTGCGTCGTTTTTGAGGGCATCAACATACTCGGGCAGGCTGCCTGCAAAGATTACTTTTCCACCGTTTGCGCTGAAGTTTCTGAGGAAGTCGAGTGTTGTTGAACGAATGGTGAGAAGGTCGGGAACGATGATTGTGTCGTACTGCATTTCGCCAACCTTTGTGCCGTCAGCCTGTGCGGGAAGGTTAGCTTCGCAGATATAGTTATAGTCGATAAGATTATAGAGCAGCCAATCTGCCAACTGCATAAACTTATCGTTCATTTCCTCACGGATTGCGGCTGTCTGCTCCTTGGGACCGTAGCGCAGCCAGTAGCTTTCAATCGGATGGATAACACCGACGCGCACAACGGGCTTGCCCCTTGTCATCGCGGTGTTTACCCTTGCAAAATGGTCTTCGATATAGGGATACTCTTTGTACCACGGAGACTGATGACCGATGCAGGCGGGATAGTCGCGCTTTGCCTCGCCCTTCATTGAAACCCAGTAGAGATGGGGCACGCGCACGGTAACACCGAGCACAGCCTGCCAGTCGCCCTGAAGCTTATGACCCGTAAATTTGAAATCCCAGCCCGTAACGCCGTAAAGCTCGCTGAGCATACCCTCTCTGCCGTACTGATGCACGGCGGATTGGCACTGCTTTGCGGTTGTGAACTCTCTGCTGTCGCAAAGCATATCGATACCGGGAAGTCCGAAACCTCTGTAAGAGCGCATACAGTCACCGACAGCGGCATTCTGGCTCTCAAGTGTCGGCTCTTCCATCATATGACCCGTAAGCATAATGCCGTTTTTGTCACACCAGCCGCCGATATTATCGGCAAATGCCTGAGCAAAACGCTCTGCAATATGGTCGTGATAATGGTATCTCGTAACGGAAACCTCTCCGTCGGGAAGCTCCCAGAAAAGCTCGGGAAGCTTATCAAAAAGCTCCTCGCCGTACATAGCGCGGTACGTATCGGCAAAGTCGGTTGTATAGGGAAGCAAAGCGTCAGTATCGCCGAATGCCTTGCCGAACATTTTCTTTCGTGCAACCTGAGGCTCATCGGTAAAAACAGCAGGCACCGTATCGCCGAAATCGTCACCGATACATTCCTTATATCTCTCGTGTGTGGTGTTGATGAAATCTGTAATTGCAGCAGGAGAAAGGGTATCGACGTAGGACTGAAGATTGAACCACGGGGATTCGCCCTGTGTTTCGCAGTAGGCATACCAGCAATCGTCACTCGCCTCGTTTTCGGCAAGGCGGCGGTATGATGCAAGGCAACCGTTATCGTCAAGTCTTACCTCATAGCGTGCAAGAAGCTCACCGTTTTCTTCACGCACTGCCGCGGCAGAAGAATCGTTGCTTTCGCCCTTGCCCGTGCCGTAGCCATTATGGGTGAACATAAGATATTTTTCGCGGTTTTCCTTTTTCTTTGTTACAATTCCGCCGGCAAAGCCCGAGGGCCACTTGTCCTCATCGTAAAGCCAGGCAAGCATCTTCTTATCCTTCGCGGTTTCAACACAGCCTTTGATGAGATTCATAAAATCATCGGAAAGATACTGCGTTGACATACCTACGCGCACGTGCATGTGGAATCCGCCGAAGCCCATATCCTGCATATAACCGATTTCACGGTCCAGCAGATCACGGTTAAGCTCGCAGTTCCATGCCCAGAAAGGCGTTGCGCGGTACTCGCTTGTGGGGTTGATAAAAAGCTCGTTTGTTAATGGGGCACTGTTTTTCTTGTAAAGCATAAAATTAACCTCCCGCATTTTGTAAAAATATCCGTTGACAAAACAGGTATTTATAAGTTATCTTATATATAGTTATATTAGGATATACGAGCGCAAATGTCAAATAGAAATTTAGTAAAAACTGACAAATAAAGGGGACAAACACCATGCACGCAAAAAGCAAAACCGTTGCAATAAAAAATACCGCTGTCAACGGTGGCTTCTGGGCAGAAAGACAAAAGCTCAATAAAGACGTCACAATCCACAGCGTTTACGACCGTTTTAAAGAAACGGGACGTTTTGACGCATTCCGCCTCGACTGGAAAAAAGGTGACCCGAATCAGCCTCATATTTTCTGGGATTCGGACGTTGCAAAGTGGATTGAGAGTGCGGCATACATACTCGAAAAAAATCCGGCGGCAGACCTCGAAAAAATCATTGACGAGGTTGTTGACCTGATTGAAAAAAACAGATGGGAAGACGGCTACTTCAACATCTGCTTCACACTTTTCGAGCCTGACGACCGTTTTACCGCGCGTTATGACCACGAGCTTTACTGTGCGGGTCACCTTATCGAAGCGGCTGTTGCCTACTACAACGCAACAGGCAAGGATAAATTCCTCCGCCTTATGTGCGACTATGCCGATATGATAGAAAAAGCTTTCGTCACGGAGAAGTGGGCAGAGTTTGACTCACCCGGTCACGAGGAAATCGAGCTTGCGCTTGTCAAGCTCTGGAAAACAACGGGCGAAAAGCGTTACCTTGAGCTGAGCCGTCACTTTGTTGACGTACGCGGCGCAGAGGGCGACAGCTACACGCAGGCACATCAGCCTGTAAGAGAGCAGGTGGACGCAGTCGGTCACAGCGTGCGTGCGGTTTATCTTTACTGCGCAATGGCTGACCTTGCGGCGGCTTACGGCGACGAAACGCTTTTCAACGCCGCAGACAAACTCTTTGACTCAATGGCAAAAAAACGTATGTATATCACGGGCGGTATCGGTCAGACCTGTGTGGGTGA
>JAZRRT010000131.1:0-12428 GCA_045650985.1 Acutalibacteraceae bacterium
TGTGTGCGGATGTTTGAATCTGAGAAGTGGATGAAAACGCAAGGCTCAATATCACCTGCTGAATTGATGTGAAAATAGTTTCTTCCGCCTGCAATACAGCCGCCTACGTATTCGCCGTCGCCCTGGAAATCCATAATAAACATTGATTTGCCTGTTTTTGAGTTACGCAGTGCACGCACACGCTCATACATATATTTTCTCTGCTCGGGGTTGGGAATAAGCTCGGGAATTGCGCCCTTACCAAGAGGCATATAGTTGAAATAAAGTCCGAACATAACGCCCTTGGAAATCATATCGTCAAGGAATTCGTCGCTTGTTACGGAGTAGATGTTCTTGCTTGTGTAGCAAACCGAGATACCGAACATACAGCCGTTCTTTTTAAGAAGCTCCATTGCCTCGATAGAGGTTTTGTATGCGCCGTCTCCTCTGCGGTAATCGTTGCTTTGCTCATCGCCCTCGATGCTGATTGCAAGTGCAAGGTTACCTACACGCTTGAGCTCATCGCAGAATTCCTGATCGACAAGCGTTGCGTTTGTGTATGCGAGGAATGCACACTGCGGGAATGTTTCGCAAAGCTTGAGAATTTCCTTCTTGCAGATAAGAGGCTCACCGCCGGTAAACATATAAAGGTGTGTGCCGAGCTCTCTGCCCTGCTCAACGATGGATTCCATCTCTTCATAGCTGAGCTTGAGCTTATGGCCGTACTCTGCCGACCAACAGCCCTTACATCTGAGGTTGCAAGCGCTTGTAGGGTCTATAAGAGTTATGAAAGGAATATTGCAGTGATATTTCTCTCTGTTTTCGCGTACTGTCTTTGTGCCTGCCGCAACGCCGAGACCGAGAGCAAGACCCATATTGTTGAGAACGTTAGGGTCAAGGTCGTTGATTGCACGCAGAAAGAGCTGAGAATATACGTTATCGGGGTCTGCGGCACCGTCACGAATCTTATCAAAATTCTTTGAAGGGAAGACCGTGCCTGCAAAACGCTGAACAGAATCCACAAGTTTTACAAGGTTTTCCTGAGGATTCTTCTTTACATATTTAATTGATTTTTCGAGCACTGCACTTGCAGCGGCGCGTTGTGCTTTTTCTTTGAGAGTCATAATCTGAGGATTACTCCTTTGCAGAAATTATATATAGATAGAATTACACTGATACTTTTTCATTCTACCATAATCAAATTAAAAAGTCCACTAAAATATTTTATCGGTATAATATTAGTAATTTTTTTAAAAATATTCCTCAAAAGAAAATAAAAAATTGTATATATTTTTGTACTGATTAAATTTTACTTGAAAAACAACCGACTATACATTATAATTATTATTTGTATTATTATCTTTATTTATCAGGTGAAAAACGTGAAAAATTCAACAACTGTTGCCGCTGTTTCAACGCCTGTTGCGGCAGGCGGTATAGGAGTTATCCGTATATCGGGCAGTGAAGCAATAAAAATTGCGGCAAAGGTTTTTGTGCCGAGCGGAAATAAGAATATAAGCGAAATGAAGGGCTACACGGCGGCTCACGGCACCGTTTTTGACGGCGATAAGCCTGTTGACGAGGCTGTGCTGCTTGTGTTCCGTGCTCCTCACAGTTACACGGGTGAAGACGTTGCCGAAATTTCGTGCCACGGCGGTGTTTACGTTGTCAGCCGGGTACTGCGTACAGTTCTCAGCGCAGGTGCACAGCCGGCAGCACCGGGCGAATTTACAAAACGTGCATTCCTCAACGGCAAGCTTGACCTGACCAAGGCTGAGGCGGTTATGAGCCTTATATCAGCGCAGGGCGAGCAAAGCGCAGGTGCGGCTATGACAGCGCTTGAAGGTGCGCTGAGCAAAAAGATTCTTGCCGCTGCACAGACTCTTATAACGGATTCTGCTTATCTTGCCGCATGGGTTGATTATCCCGATGACGAAATTGAAGAAATTTCAACGGACAAGCTTCTTTCCGATTATACCGACGTTCTTTCACAGCTTGAAGCCTTGCTCTCCGATTACGATGCGGGCAGAGCAATCACACAGGGTGTGGATACGGTTATTGCAGGCAAACCCAACGTAGGCAAATCCACGCTGATGAATTACCTTGCAGGCTTCAAACGCTCTATTGTTACCGATATTGCAGGTACGACTCGCGACGTTGTTGAAGACACGGTGCGCCTTGGCAACGTTGTGCTTCATCTTGCGGATACTGCTGGAATACGTCAGACAGGTAACGAAGTTGAAAAAATAGGCGTTGATTTTGCCGTAGGCAGGGTTGAACGTGCTTCTCTTGTGCTCGCGGTGTTTGATTTATCCCGTCCGTTTGACGATGAAGACAGGGCTGTTATAGAGCTTTGCAAGGATAAATGCGCCGTTGCAATTATAAACAAGGATGACCTTGACCCGCAGTTTGACAAATCTCAGCTCGATTGCTTTAAATATCAGGTAATTTTGAGCGCAAAGGACGGTACGGGCGCTGACAGGCTTGCAGACGCGGTTGAAGCCGCACTCGGCACAGACAGTGTTGACACCTCTGCCGCACTTCTTGCAAACGAGCGTCAGAGGCTTTGCTGTGAAAAAGCCGCTGAATGCCTCAGAGAAGCGATTGATGCGCTCAGAATGAATATGACACTTGATGCGGTTACTGTCAGCACGGAAGGGGCAATTACCGAGCTGCTGACGATGACGGGAGAAAAAGCAAACGAGGCAGTAGTTAACGAGGTTTTCTCACGCTTCTGCGTAGGAAAATGACACAAAATGGAAAAAATGTAAAAAACTGACATAGAAGTGAATTTATGAAATATTTTGCAGAAAAACTTGATATAGCAGTTATAGGCGCAGGTCATGCAGGAATTGAGGCGGCGCTTGCCGCGGCACGCCTTGGTTGCAAAACGATGATATTTGCAATCAACCTTGATTCCGTCGGCAATATGCCCTGTAATCCTTCAATCGGCGGCACTTCGAAAGGCCATCTTGTGCGCGAAATTGATGCACTCGGCGGCGAAATGGGCATTGCGGCAGATAAAAACACACTTCAGACGCGAATGCTTAACACAGGCAAAGGTCCTGCCGTACACAGCCTTCGTGCGCAGATTGACAGACGCGGTTACTGCGCATATATGAAAAACGTTATTGAAAATCAACAGAATTTACAGCTCAAGCAGGCAGAGATAGTTTCGCTTACCCGTGATGAAGACGGTTTATGGCATCTTTTAACCCGACTTGAGGCAGAATACACCGCAAAATGCGTTATTCTTGCAACGGGTACATTTCTCGGCGGCAGAATTTTTGTCGGTGATATTTCTTACGACAGCGGTCCTGACGGTATGTTTCCGGCAACAGAGCTTGCGAAGTCACTCAAAGACCTTGGCGTAAAGCTCCGCCGCTTCAAAACGGGCACTCCACCGAGACTTAACAGAAACAGCATTGATTTCAGCGTAATGGAGCCGCAATACGGTGACGAGCACAAAGTGCCGTTTTCTTTTGCGTTTGACGGTGAAATAGAAAACACAGAGGCTTGCTTCGTAACCTACACAAATGAGAGGACAAAGCAGATTATTCTTGACAATCTCCACCGCTCACCTCTTTACGGCGGAAAGATTGACGGTGTAGGTCCGAGATATTGCCCGAGTATAGAAGATAAGATTGTACGCTTTGCCGAAAAGGAGCGCCATCAGCTTTTTGTCGAGCCTTGCGGTGCAGATACGCAGGAGATGTATCTTCAGGGTCTTTCATCCTCTCTTCCCGAGGATGTTCAGCTTGAGTTTCTTCATACGATTCCGGGCCTTGAAAAAGCGCAGGTAATGCGCACGGCTTACGCAATTGAATACGACTGTGTTGACCCGCTTTCGCTTCGTTCAAGCCTGGAATTCCGCGATTTTGACGGACTTTACGGCGCAGGACAGTTTAACGGCTCCAGCGGATATGAAGAAGCCGCCGCGCAGGGTCTTGTTGCAGGTATTAACGCTGCACGCAAAATAAACGGCAAAGAGCCTATGATTCTTGACCGCGCAGGCAGCTACATCGGCACGCTTATCGATGACCTTGTAACCAAGGGCTGCACAGACCCGTACCGTATGATGACTTCCCGCTCCGAATACAGGTTACTTCTGCGTCAGGACAATGCAGACCGCAGGCTTACACCTATCGGCAGAGAAATCGGGCTTATATCCGACGAACGATGGGAAAACTACAATCGCAAGCTCGAACTTATTGCTCAGGAAACCGAAAGAGTGCGCAACGTAGTAATTCATCCTTCTGATGAGCTTAATGCAGTTCTTGTTTCACGTGAAACATCTGCGCTCAATATAGGCGTACGGATGGTAGAGCTGCTCAAGCGCCCACAGATAAATTATGCCGATCTTGCCCCGTTTGATACCGAAAGACCTGATTTGCCCTATGAGGTATTTGAACAGGTTGAAATTTCAATAAAATATGAGGGCTATCTCAAGCGTCAGGAGGCACAGGTTGCCGAGATGCGCCGCCTTGAGGTTAAAAAGCTGCCCGAAGACATAGATTACTCAAAAATTGTAGGCTTAAGGCTTGAGGCTGTTGAAAAGCTTAACAAGGTGCGCCCCGAAAACATTGGTCAGGCATCCCGCATAAGCGGTGTCAGCCCTGCCGACATATCGGTGCTTCTCATAAGATTGCAAGGAGAATAAGGCTATATGGCTATGATTAATTTAAAACTGCTTCGTGAAGAGGCGGAAAGAATAGGCGTTGAACTTGATGAAACTGCGCTCAACAACTTTGATTTGCTCGCACAGATGCTTGTTGACTGGAACAGCAGAATCAATCTTACCGCTATTACAGACCCTATGGGTATAGTTTACAAGCATTTTGCGGATTCGCTTACCGCTTTTGCCGCGGTTGATATTCCGCAGGGCGCAACCTTTGTCGATGTCGGCACGGGCGGCGGCTTTCCCGGGCTTGCCCTGCTGATTGCGCGCCCCGATCTCAACGGTGTTCTCCTTGACAGCACGAAGAAAAAGCTTATGTTTGTTGATTACTGCCTTAACAAGCTTAATCTCAGCACAAGCGCCCAGACCTTACATATGCGCGCCGAGGAGGCAGGAATTAAGCTGCAACTCCGCAACCATTTCGATTTTTCATTCTCCCGTGCGGTTGCAAACCTCCGCGACCTTTCCGAATATTGCCTTCCTCTTACCAAGGTCGGCGGCACGTTTGTTGCTCTGAAGGGCGCAAAAGCGCAGGAAGAGATTGATGAAGCAAAGGCGGCAATCAAAATACTCGGCGGCGAGATTGTTGACGTCAAACAGCTTTTCCTCAGCGATATGGGCGAGAGAAACATAGTTGTTATCAAAAAAAGTTCGCCCACTCCTCCCAAATATCCGCGCGCTTCGGCAAAAATTGCAAAAGAACCGCTCGGAATGCCCAAAAATTAATAGTTTTACGCACTTTTGTGTCGTACTCTTTTGCTGGACAAGCTCCTGCTTTTCTGCTAACATCGTGGCAGAAGGCAGGAGCTTACATCATTTTCTCGAAAGGAACGGCTACAAATGAAGCAAAAACGACAAATCGCAGGACAAATTATCCTTGTTGAGCAGGAAAGCATTCTGCCAAACCCTAACCAACCGAGGCTCAGGTTTGATTTTGATGAGCTGAACGGACTTGCAGAAAGCATTCGCAACAACGGCTTACTTCAGCCGCTTACCGTCAGACCGTCTGCGGAAGGCAGGTTTGAGCTGATTGCGGGTGAACGCAGGCTGATTGCCGCCCGTATGGTAGGTATCTCAAAGCTGCCCTGCATACTTATGGATATTGATGATGAAAAATCAGCTCTCTTTTCTCTTATCGAAAACATTCAGCGCCAGAATCTCGGATTTTTTGAAGAGGCTCTTGCTATCGATAAGCTCTCGAAGGATTTCGGGCTTACACGGGAGGAAATATCCAAAAAGCTCGGCAAGGCACAATCCACAATAGCCAACAAGCTCCGACTGCTTGGTTTAAGTGAGGAAGAACAGCTTAAAATAGTTCAGTGCGGACTTACGGAGCGCCATGCGAGGGCTTTGCTTCGCCTTGAGGACGGTAAAACGCGTATGAGAGCGCTCAGCATTATTGCCGACCGACATCTTACCGTTGCTGAAAGCGAACGCCTCATAACTCAGATGCTCGGCAGAAAAAAGAACAGCCGCCATATTCCGCTTAACAATATCCGCGATGTACGGTTGTTTGTTAACACGCTTAACCACGCTGTCGATACAATCCGACGCGCCGGTATTGATGCAGATTCAGTTAAAAGCGAGACCGAAGAATACATAGAATACGTTGTCAGAATCCCCAAACAGCCGGGAACTACCCCTGTGCTTAAAGCCAAGGCGCAGGCGGTTTCCATATAAAAGGTTTCGGCTGCACGAAACCGACCCATATCTTTCTCTTTCACACCCCACATCCGGCAAAGGAGCAGGCGTTTATCGTCTGCTCCTTTGTCTTTTAATACCTCAACAAACGTGTTATCTTCAACGACAGCGATAAAACGAGAGAAGTATACTTGCGTCAATAAAGTTTTGATACCTCAACAAACGTGTTATCTTCAACAACAGCGATAAAACGAGAAAAGCAAAATTGCGTCAGCAAAGTTTTGATACCTCGTAAAAGTTGTAAAGCGGAAAACGGTTAACAGTTCAGTTTTGTTTTTTGTCAAATTTAAGTTGTTTCACGTGAAACACTGTGCGTAGTGAATATTTCTTCTGACAGATATGTAAGAAGCATATAAACCGTCAGAAACAATACAATATAATCGATATATATTATTTTCATTAAATAATTGTATATTTGCCGCCCAAAAAGCTTTTTGCGGTGTTGGGCGTATTGCGGTAGGGTTGCGGTCAGCAATCGCACAGAAGGCGTTTTTTCGGCTCAGGAGGCGCAATCTGCCGCCGCATTGATTGTGGTCAGTTTTGACGGCTTGCTGCCGTATTCGGAGCGGCTTTTTCCGCTGTTACATTTACTGTGTTTTTGTTACAATTTCCGTCAAATCCCGCAAGCCTTGATTCTGCGTGGTTTTTACAATTTCAGCGATATTACAAAAACTGCAAAATGGCAAAATATGTCAATTATAATTCTCAAAACAACATTATAATGCCATTTTGACACCGTTTTGTAACCATTTGTAACTTTTTAGATTTTTCACAAAAAACCGAGGGTACAAATGTGGTTATGAAGGTTGAAAAACCGTATATTTAGTGTTTATTGCAAAAAAAGCACAATTTCTTTTGTCTAAAGTGCCCAAATTATGAACAAATGAAAATTTGACACATCTGCGGATAAACTCTATAATTGCAATTGTCACGGTCGATAATATAACCATCGGAGGAAAATTCAACCCGATTTTCCAACGGTATCATACATCACGAATGTATGAAAAAAGTTAAGGAGCGATTAGATGATAACTAAAATCAAGACAAAGGCCAAGTCGATGAGCCCTTTCAAAAAGGTCATTGCAATTGTCCTTGTCCTTGCGTTGCTCAGCACGGTAACAGCGTTTGCTGCCGAAAATGCCGGCTACAACGTGGAACTTGATGACGGCGAATCTAAAACAACAATATACACCAACGCAGTTACCGCACAGGAAGTCATCAAAGAGGCAGGTATCGAGCTTTCACCGCTCGACGTGCTTGACCTTAAGGATTTTGAAGCAGGTAAGGACAGCGTAATCCGCATTAAGCGTTCATGCCTTGTCGGTGTCAACGACGCCAGAGGCACTGTTTACTTCACATTTGACGGCACAGTTGCCGAGGCTATTACCGAGGCAGACGTTACCGTCGGTGAAAATGACCTTGTAAACTACGAAACAACAGAAGTCGTAACAGACGGAATGATTATCTCTGTTGCGCACGCATTCCCCGTAGGCGTCCGCTATCACGGTGAGCGTGTAGATATTGAGATGGCTGTCGGCACAGTTGCCGATGCTCTCGAAAAAGCAGGTGTTACACTCGGAGAGAATGATATAGTATCTCACGACCTTTCCGACGTTGTAAGCGCAGGTATGGTTATCTTTGTTGACGAAGTAATCTACAAAGAAAAGACCGAAAAAGAAGAAATTCCCTTTGAAAAGACAACAAAGAAGAGCGATAGCTTTGCTGTCGGCACAACCAAGATCACAACCAAGGGCGTAGTAGGCGAAAAGGAAGTAGTCTACAAAGAAAAGTACGTCAACGGTAAGCTTATTGACACAACCGTACTCAGCGAGAAGGTTATTAAGGCACCCGTGACACAGGTTACGTCAGTAGGCACAAAGAAGGTTGCGCCCGTAAAGGCAAAGGGCGAAGCTATTTCCACAATGGGAAGCGTCGAGCTTGATTCAAACGGAATCCCCAAGAATTACTCGCGTATAGTTTCAGGCAGCTCAACTGCATATTACGGCGGCGGCACAACCGCTTCCGGCAGACCTGCAAAGGTAGGTCACGTTGCTGTTGACCCCAGGGTTATCCCCTACGGCACACCGCTTTACATCGTTTCAACGGATGGCACGGTTTACGGCTATGCTATTGCCGCTGACACGGGCGGATTTGTCCACAACGGCACAAACACTGTTGTTGACGTTTATCTTGACACCTATGATGAATGCGTACAGTGGGGCAGAAGAAACGTAAATATCTACGTGCTTGGCTAAAAGGAATTAAGAAATAAGCAAGCTGTCAACCGTCAGGTTGGCAGCTTTTTTAATTTTGTTGCTGAAAAGAAGCAATATAGCCGATGTATAATTGACTTTTGTCAGAATGTGTGGCATACTGTAACCAACAACGAGTAATTTGCCGTAAAATGGTATTTTTTGTCGTTGAAATTAACATCGGGGGATTTAAAAAATGTCAATTTGTAAAGCATGTGGCAGTCAGATTGAAGACGGCACCAGATACTGTCAGAACTGTGGCTCGCCAATTCAAACACTTGAAGAGCCCGCAGCTCCCGCAGCTCCTGCAGCTCCCGCAGCTCCCGCAGCTCCTGCAGCTCCCGCAGAGCCCGCAGCTCCCGTTGCACCCGTAGCACCCGCAGCACCTGTTGCACCCGCAGCTCCTGTAGCACCCGCAGCACCCGTAGCACCCGTTGCACCTGTTGCACCCGCAGCACCCGCAGCACCCGCAGCACCTGTTGCACCCGCAGCACCCGTTGAGGCTCCCAAGAAGAAAAAGAAAAAAGGTTTGATCGCAGGAATTATCGTTGCGGTAACAGCTGTTATTCTGGCTGTTGCGGCAGTTGTAATGTTCTTTATTTTCGGCAAAGGCGAAAAGCCCGAGAACTATCTCCTCTATATCAAAGACGGCGAACTTTACTATACCGAGATTGACGATATAGGAAAAGCTGACGCGATGAAAATCACAGAAGACCTTTTTGAAGACGAAGATGAAGACAGCTGGCTCAGCTTTGAAAGCATGTACGGTGCAGTTGCCGGCTATTATATTTCATTTACAGAGGATAAGGAAAACATTCTGTATCCCGAAAAATACGGTTACAGCACAGACGGCTTCGATTTCTACTATCAGAACCTGAATGGCGATGAAGCCAAGGAAGTAAAGATTGATTCTGACGTAGAGAATTATTGCATAAGCACAGACGGCTTGAGCATTATCTACTCGAAGAAAGACAACGACAAGGAATCATCTCTTTACAAGTACGTTATCGAAACCAAGGAAAAGGAAAAAATTGCCGATAAAGTTGATACCGTTAATTTTGTTGCTGATACTGACAAGATTGTCTACACAACAAACGATGAAACACTTTACATTCTCACAATCGACGAAAACGGCAACCAGAAAGAAAAAGTCGACACAGATGTTGATGAAATCAACTATATCAGCGAGGGTGCAGCAAGCGTTTACTATATGAAGGACGATGAGCTTTACCTTAAGGCTGCAGACGCAGACAAGAAGAAGCTCGCATCCGATGTAAGCTCTGTTGTAAGAATTTATGAAAGCGGCGAGGTTTACCTCCTCAAGGATTACAAGGACAAGGTAACATACAGCGAGCTGTTCACAGACGATATGCAGCAGGCTGACTCCAAAATAGATACCGACGTATACGGCAGAGAGTTTATCGCAAGCTACACAAAGAACTTTGCAGTATTCAGAAGAGAAGAGTTAAGAGAAACAATTGAGGGTCAGGATTTCGAAAAGAAAACCTACACTCTCTTCTATCTCAATGCAGACGGCAGCGAGAAAGAAGTTGCAAAAGACGTTACGGAAGATTTGAACGGCTTCTCTTTCACCAGCGCAGAAGATACCGCTGTTATTGCGTTCAACGTTCTTGACAGAAACGCAATGGCAAAACTCAAGCTGTCCGAAATTGAATTCGGCACCTGTTCATACGACGATTATCTGGACGAATTTGTACAGAGCATCGAAACAGTTGAGGCTAACACAATCATCAGAGAAACAATTGAGCAGAATTTTATTGACGCTCATAAGATGAAGCTTGCAGTCGGAAGTACAGTTACCGACATTGACGAAGATATAGCTTACAGCGTCAGAATTACGTCAGACGGCTCAACGGTTTACTACCTCGACGAGCCCAACATCGAAGAGGTTTCACACGATGAAGACTACGACTACGACAAAGAGTGGACAACTGACGTTTACTATTACAAAGACGGTAAGCTCTACTTCAATCCCGACCAGTGGGCTATTAAGATTGACGAAAAAACAGAAGGCAGCCTTGTTAAGATAACTCTTACAAACGGTGCTGTTGAATCCACAGAAACTATCGACACGGACGTCAGCTTCACAGCCGGCACAACTCTTCGCTCAGGCAGAGATGAAGACAGCGAGCAGGTTATTTCCTACTTCAAGGATTATGATAATAAGACCGGCTCGGGCGATTTCTATGTAAACAAGACTGAAATTGCATACGACGTTAAGGAGTCAATGATTGTTTTCGTTTCCGAAGATGAGATTTATTACATTTCCGAGTACGATGCAGAAGACAGCGCCGGCACACTCAAGAAGTATGACGGAAAAGAAAGCACAGAGCTTGCAACTGACGTTTACTATTTCGACGTTTCACCCGCAGGTGACGTTATCTACCTTGCAGATTACAGCCAGTCAAGCCTTTACGGTGACCTCTACAAAGTAGACAAGAAAGAAAACATTCTTATTGACTACGACGTAAGCGCATTTGTCACCAGCGACTTGTCAAGTGTTTCCAGAGCAGTTGTCAGAAGCTTTGATACCGAAGATGTTGACGATTAATTAATGATTCTGATTTAAGTTAAAAGCTGTCAACCGTTATGGTTGGCAGCTTTTTTCTGTTTTTTCGGCAAAATGCAATGTAATAACTAATAAGCCGCAGGTAAAAGCAACCTTATTTGTAAAGTTTTAACCTTGACATTCCCCTGCCGTTAATATATAATACACAAGCAAACTGAATAACCCCTTATTAAGAGCGGCTGAGGGAACAGGCCCGACGAAGCCCGACAACCTGCGTTAGCGCAAGGTGTCAAATCCTGCGGTGTAAACCGGAAGATAAGGTCAGACTTATTGCGCCGGTGAATTGCGGCGCTGTTTTTATTTTCAGGAGAAAGGTAAAAAGAAAATGAGCAAGAGATTATTCACATCCGAATCAGTAACAGAAGGACATCCCGACAAAATCTGCGACCAGATTTCTGACGCAGTTCTTGATGCTATTCTCGCACAGGATCCGAGCGGCAGAGTTGCCTGCGAAACAACCTGCACAACAGGCCAGATTCTTATTATGGGTGAGATTACAACATCAGCCAATATCGATATTCCTGCAATCGCACGTCAGACGGTTTGCGAAATCGGCTATGACGATGCTTCAAAGGGTTTTGACGGTAACACTTGTGCCGTTCTGCTTGCTGTCGATAAGCAGAGCCCCGATATTGCAATGGGTGTTGACCGCGAGGGTGCGGGCGACCAGGGTATGATGTTCGGCTTTGCCTGCGACGAAACTCCCGAGCTTATGCCTATGCCCATCGCTCTGGCTCACAAGCTTGCACTCAGACTCACTCAGGTTCGTAAGGACGGCACACTTGCCTACCTTCGTGCTGACGGTAAGACTCAGGTAACGGTTGAGTACGACGAGGACAAGCCCGTACGAATTGAGACGGTAGTTGTTTCATCACAGCACAGCGCAGACGTTGAGCGTGATCAGATTGAGGCAGACGTTATCGAGCACGTTATAAAGCCGATTATTCCTGCCGATATGTTTGATGAGAACACAAAAATTTACGTTAACCCCACAGGTCGCTTTGTAACAGGCGGTCCTCAGGGCGACAGCGGTCTTACAGGCAGAAAAATTATTGTTGATACTTACGGCGGCTATTCACGCCACGGCGGCGGCGCTTTCTCCGGCAAAGACCCGACGAAGGTTGACCGTTCAGCTGCTTACGCTGCACGCTATGTTGCAAAGAATATCGTTGCTGCAGGCCTTGCAAAGAAATGCGAGGTTCAGCTTGCATACGCAATCGGCGTTGCA
>JAZRRT010000132.1:0-3620 GCA_045650985.1 Acutalibacteraceae bacterium
CTACGATCCGACTTTGACGAAAGAGAAAAGCTTGCAAAAGTTGCTGTTGAGAGAGCCGGCGGCGTTTCCGTCGTTGCTACGGCAAACCTTGAGCCTACATGGCACGCTCAGGTTGAAGAAATCAAGCGTATAGAGCAGACAGGCGTTGACGGCCTTGTATTTATCACAAAGGGCTACTGCAAAGACGAGGACAGACTCTTCACATACCTCGCTGAGCTCAGCACACAGACAACTCTTCCCATCGTTCTTTATGAGTTCCCCGGCGCACAACCTCACCTTATGCCCGCTTCCGTTTACGGCAAGCTTGTCGAAACAGGAAGATTCGTCGGTATCAAGGACACAACCTGCAAGATGGATCTCATCAAGGAGAAAATTGCCGTTCAGGGCGATTCAGCCGTTCTTCAGGCAAACATTCCCTACCTTATGGAAGCATACGAAGCAGGCGCAAGAGGCGTTGTTGCAACACCCACAAGCTGCGGCGCATACCTCTTTGCAAAGATGTATGACGAATTCTTCGTTCAGAACGATCGTGAGGCAGCAAACCTTACACACCAGCAGATCTGTATGCTTGACAACGCTATCGATTCAGGCTTCTGCGCTTCTGCAAAATACCTTGTCAGCCTTTGCGGCATAGACACATTCAACTGGTACACAAGAGGTTCACACGAGCTCAGAGCTCACAGACTCAAGTCACTCAGAGTATTCCATGAGTGGTGCAAGGCAACAGGTCTTAAATATTACAACGACTGATTAAAGGCAGGTTTTTTACAATGGCTGAAAACAGCAGCTTCTCAATATCACGCAAGGGCTACAATTGTGCCGAGGTAGACGAATACATCAGCGCATCTGCATCCGCCCAGGCTCAGTTGCGCGAAAGTTATGCTTCACTCCAGGCTAAATACGACCGCCTTTTCGAAGAAAACGGCGAGCTTATAAAAGAGCGCGAACAGCTCCGACAGGGCTGTAAATCAATGGCTGAAGCACTCAAGCATCTGCGTGAAAACTCAACGGAAGATTACAAAGCCAAGTATGAGGAAACTCTTGCACAGCTTGAACAGTTGAAGAACGAGAAGCCGGTTCAGGTATCTGATTCAACATCTGCCGCACAGATGATTGAAGAAGTTGCACAGGTTGTAAAACGTGTTGAAAGCGATGCGCGCCGCAAGGCAGAGGCAATCACGTCCGCCGCAAAGCTTGAACAGACACAGGCACAACTTATCAGCGCACGCGTAACCGAAGAAGTCAAGAGCCTTATCAAAATGCTCGAAGGCTTTGTTGCTGACCACATTGAAATCGAAGAATAAAAAGGCAACAGGCGTACATAAAAAGTACGCCTGTTTTTATGAGAAACACCAAAACAGTAAGGACGGCACAAACCTATGCGAATGAGAAAAAAGAAATATCTCGAGGAGCGTTTGGCAGAATGCGACAACATCATTCCGCTTTTCAGCGATGACCGCAACTTCTTAACCGCTATCGAGAAAAAAGAATATATCGACACTGAGGCACTTTTCGGCAACAGCAACCCCGTTGTGCTTGAAATTGGCTGCGGCAAGGGCAGATTTGCCTGTGAGCTTGCAAAGCAGAATCCTGACATCAACGTGCTTGCACTTGAAAAAGTTGCCAACGTTATCGTTATGGCAAGCGAAGCCTCAAAGCGCGAAAACATTCAGAATCTCAGGTTTCTGCACGGCGGTGCGGAATATCTCGAAAAATATATCAAGCCCGAATCAATCGAGAGAATTTACCTTAATTTCTCCTGCCCCTATCCCAAAAAGGCTTACGCAAACCACAGGCTGACAAATGCACGATTCCTCAAAAGCTACGCTGTAATCCTCAAAAAAGGTGCTGAAATCCACCAAAAAACGGACAATATGCACTTCTTCGAGTATTCAATCGAGCAGTTTACAGGCTTCGGCTTCAGCCTCAAAAACGTTTCCCTTGACCTGCACAACAGCAACTTCGAGGGCAACATCGAAACCGAGTACGAGCACAGATTTGCTTCTCAGGGAATGCCTATTTACAGACTTGAAGCGTACCTGAAATAAAAAGCGAAAGGACGGCGGCAACTGTATGACAGACAAAAAACGTTGCTTCATCGCAGGCGGCGGCAACTTCTGCGCAGAGCTTTTCAAGCCCGGTAAAGGTGATATGATAATTGCAGCTGATGCAGGCTTCAAGGCACTTACAGAAATCGGTATAATTATCGATACGGTTGTGGGCGATTTTGACTCGCTCGGCTACACTCCCGAGCACGGTTGCGTTATACAGCACTCCCCCGTCAAAGACGACACCGACACAATGCTGGCAGTTGAAATCGGTTTAGAAAACGGTTGCGAAGAGTTTCACATCTTCGGCGCAACGGGCGGCAGAATTGCACACACCTTGGGTAACCTCCAGATACTCAAGCTCATTTCCGACAAAGGTATGAGCGGATACATTTATGATGAAGACACGGTAATAACAGCAATCAGCAACAACACGCTCACTTTTGTCGACGCGAGCGGTTATATTTCGCTCATTCCCTTCGGTTGCGCCGGAGCAAACGTTACGCTCAAGGGCTTTAAATATGAGATTGAGCAGACTGAACTGCCCTGTGACCGACCGCTCGGAATCAGCAACGAATTTCACGGTGAAAAATCAACAATAGCCGTACACAGCGGCACGATTATTGCGGTGTGGGAAAACACCGCAATAAAGCCTGAATGTTAAGACTTAATTATTGACAGCGCGATTAACTTGTTGTAGAATAATTCCAGAGGTGAAATATATTGAAGAAAAGCAGAACAGTAATAAAGCTTCTGGCAATCTCATCAGGCGTAATAAACATTATACTGTTAGGCTTTCCGGCAATTTGTATGACCTTATTCGGCAAGTGGTTTGAACCCGAGTTTATCATCTGTTGGTCTGCTTTGGCGGTTGCGCTTTTGGCACACGGCGTACAACTTCTCATCAGAAAAAAGCCTTCCGCTTTTATACTGTTACCTTTAGCGCTTGAATTGTTTGCAGGTCTTGTCACAGTATACAAATCGGCATCGTGGCTTTTCTTCTATTCAAGCCCTGCCGTTATTACCGCACTTGCCGTTGCCGTATCTCTGATTTTCGCCTCAATACCGACAGCGTATGCGATTTTCATACATAAAACCAACAAGCCCAAACGCAAGGTTTGGGCGGCAAGACTTTTTGTTGTGCCTCTGGCTTTTTACGTTTTCGGAATGGTTGTCGCCTTTGTTCTTTCTGTTTTTGCAGAAGAAAACTACATGGTTCTCTTGACCGCGTTTTTACTTATCCGCTTTTTAAGCAATGCCTTGCTTTATCTTGCTGTATTTGTCGAGCACGGTAAGCCCGAAGAAATATGGAATATGATTAAAGAACGCAAAAAGGACAAAACCAAAGCATCGTAAAAGGAAGCCGAAAATATTTTTTGAAAAATACTGCAAAAAACACTTGCTTTTTTTCATCAAATGTGATAATATACTTGAGCGGTCAAAAAACCGCACTTTTGCGCTGGTAGCTCAGCTGGATAGAGTGTTTGGCTACGAACCAAAAGGTCAGGGGTTCGAGTCCCTTCCAGCGCGCCAAAACAAGCAGTACATCGTCAGATGTGCTGCTTGTTTTTT
>JAZRRT010000133.1:0-10092 GCA_045650985.1 Acutalibacteraceae bacterium
GGAGGAGTCACTCAAAAGCATGAGCACCGACCAGAAGGTTCGTGGTATCGTTGTTGGCATTTCCCCCAGTGAAATCCAGGTGGACATCGGCCGCAAGCAGACAGGCTACGTTCCGATTGACGAGTACAGCAACGATCCTACGGCTGACCCGTCTAAGGAACTTAAGATCCGTGACGAGATCGAGCTCATCATCATGAAGACAAACGACGCAGAGGGCACAATGATGCTTTCAAAGCGCCGTCTTGATGCATCCAAGGCTTGGACTGACATCTGTGAAGCAAACGAGAGCGGCGAAGTTCTCGAGGGCACAGTATTCGAGGTTATCCCCAACGGCGGCGTTCTTGTTGCTTGCAAGGGTTCTCGCGTATTCATCCCCGGCTCACACACAGGTCTTTCAAAGGACGAGCCTCTTGAGAGCCTTCTCAAGCAGAAGGTTTCCTTCAAGGTCATCGACGTAAATAAGCAGCGCAAGCGTGCAGTCGGCTCAATCCGCGTTGTTCTTCGTGAGGCACGCAAGGAGCAGGCTAAGGCATTCTGGGATAACGCTGCTGAGGGTAAGGTTTACACGGGTACAGTCAAGTCCCTCACAAGCTACGGTGCATTCGTTGATATCGGCGGTGTTGACGGTATGGTTCACATTTCCGAGCTCAGCTGGAAGCGCATCAAGCATCCTTCAGAGGTTGTCAATGTTGGCGACACTGTTGAGGTATACATCAAGAAGCTCGACGCAGAAAACAAGAAGATTTCTCTCGGCTACAAGAAGGTTGAGGACAATCCCTGGGAGATCATGCGCCGTGATTACCCCGTAGATACAGTTTGCAAGGCAACAGTTGTCGGCATGACAACATTCGGTGCTTTTGCCAACGTTATCCCCGGCATCGATGGTCTTATCCACATTTCACAGATTGCTGACCGCCGCATCAACAAGCCCGAGGACGTTCTTTCCGTCGGTGACGTTGTTGACGTAAAGGTTACAGAAATCGACTTTGATAAGAAGCGCGTAAGCCTTTCAATCCGTGCTCTTATTGAGCCCGCTGCAGAGGAAGCTGCAGAAGAAACAGCAGAGGAAGCTGCTGAATAATTAAACCATAAACCAAAAGGCAGGAGCGCAGTTCGTTCCTGCCTTTTTTGGAATACGAAAATGAACGGAGTGTGTAGTAATATGGCAACTGTTAAGTATAAACCCTTTAAGCAGGATAAGAGAACAATTTATACTCTCAAGGAAGGTCTGCCCTCGCTTAACGTTCTTGCTGCCGCTTTTGACAAAGACGGCAAGGCATGGATAGGTACAGACAACGGTGTGGCTGTTTTTGAAGACGGCAGTTTCAGAAAGGTTGACGGCTTCGAAGGCAGAGTGCAGGTGCTTTTCACCGATGCTGACGGAAGGCTCTGGGTAGGCTGCGGCAACACCGTGTGCACGTCCGACGGCGAAAACAAGCAGGAGCTTGACAGTGACATCGTTGCAATTTCGCAGGATCATTCGGGCAATCTCCGCCTCATAACACGCGACAATCTTTACAGATACGACGGTAAGTTTGTTTTCTGGCATTCAAACGACGGCTCAGTGCCTTACGATATGGCGGCTGTCGGTAACGGTGAGGTCTATGCCGCTGTCGGTTCATGCCTCAAGACAGCTTTCGGCAAGCGCCTTCACTGGTTCCCCATCAATAACGAAACCTCAGATATGCCCGAAACAGAGGTTCAGGCTGTTGCAGGTGATAAATTCGGTATACTCTGGGTCGGCACAAAGGACGGCGTTTTTGTTTACGATTCACGCAATCATTGGATTTCCAAAAAGCAGGTTAACGCACTTTGCAGCTACAATGTCAAGAAGATTCTCTTCGGCAAAACAGGCAAGCGCTATGTCGGCACAGACATCGGCATTATGATTTACGACGGTGCAAAGCGCCATTTCTATTGCAAGGGCTATTGGCTTCCTTCCGACGAGGTTACCGCTATTGCAGAAAGTGCTGACGGTAATACAATCTGGGTCGGTACGGACAGCGGTGCAGTATGTATCGAAACTCTTACAATGACACTTGCAGATAAGGCAGACCATTATCAGAAGATTACGGAAAAATACAACGTGCGTGATATCGGCTTTGTCACAAACCGTTTTATCGATAATGCTGTCGATTTCAACACGGGACACGTTGAAATTTCAGATAACGACGGTCTCTGGACAGGTTGCTATCTTCTCTGCCAGGCATACAGATATGCGGTAACGGGTGAGCAGGAGGCTCTTGATTTGTCACGTCGCTCGATGAAGGCTTTGCTTCATCTTATGAAAATCACAGGCATTCCCGGATTTACCGCACGTGCAATCCGCCGCCCCGGTGAGGTCGGATTCGGCAACGGCAATCCTGAGTGGCATCTTACAAAAGATGATATAAGTGAGCTTGAGTGGAAGGGTGAAACCTCAAGTGACGAGATGGTAGGTCATTTTACAGCCGCCGCAACTTACTTTGATTTCTGCGCGGATGATGCTGAGAAGAAGGAAGTCAGCGATGCTATATGCGCAATTGTTGATCATATTCTTACTCACGACTACCGTCTTTGTGATGCTGACGGTCTGCCTACAACCTGGGCAAACTGGAATCCCGATGACCTCAACCGCAGTGACCGTTGGTATTGGGAGCACGGCGTCAACGCACTTGAAATGCTCGCTTTCCTCAAAATTGCATATCATATGAGCGGTGATGAAAAATACAACGAGGAATATATCCGCCTTGTTTCCAAGGAGCACTATGCGATTAACACAATGTATCGCAAGGTTGACGATGCTCACACCTGCCACATTGACGATAATCTCTGCTTCCTTATTTCCATTCCGCTTCTCAGATACGAAACTGACCCCGATATTCTCAACTGCTATCTCATCGGTATGCGTGAGCATTGGGAGTATGAGCGTGTTGAGCGTAATCCTTTCTGGAATATCCTTTACGGCGCATTTACGGATGAGTGCAGTGACCTTGATATCGGTGTAAACTCCCTTCGTGAATTCCCGCTTGACCTTATTGAGCTCAAGCTTGTAAACAGCGTCAGAAACGACCTTGATTGGGATTACTCTCCCGAAAAATTTGACGAAGAGCCGCATATGAAAGAAGCTCTTCCCTATGATGAGAAGCCTCTCTCTTCTTACGATTACAATCCGCTCCTTCCCGACCGTATGAGAGACGATTACCGCCTTGTTGACGGTACGCTGTATCTTATGCCTTACTGGATTGGTCGCTACTACGGCTTGATTGAAGAATAATAACGTACGGTGCGGAGTTGATTTGAATTGGTAACTATAAAATATAAAGCATTCAAACAGGATAAACGCACTCAGTACGATTGCCGCGACGGTCTTCCCTCGTGTGACGTGCTTTGCCTTGCCGTCGGTGCTGACGGCAGGGTATGGGCAGGCACGCAGAAGGGTGCGGCTTATTTTGACGGTGAGCGTTTTGTGAGCACGGATTTGTTCGATTCGCCCGTGCAGGCGGCTTTTGCCGATTTTTCAGGCAACGTCTGGCTTGCAAGCGGCAGCAGCGTGTGCACCTGCGACGGTGGGAATATGCAGCAACTCGAAGGTGACGTTGTTGCAATCTCACAGGACCATAAAGGCAGGCTTCGTCTTATCACGGACAAGTACCTCTACCGCTATGAAAACGGTGAGTTTGTGAAATGGTACTGGACGGAGAATGCGAATGTGCTCGATATGTGTGCCTTTGCTGACGGTGAGATTTTTGTTGCCGCCGAGAACAGTATCAAAACAGCGCTCGGAAAACGGCTGCGTTGGTTCAACGTTACGCCCGAAACGTCGAAATTCCCGGACAGCCGTATTCAGGCGGTTGCGGGAGATAAATTCGGTCTCGTCTGGGTTGGTACGGATAAAGGGCTTGTTGTGTACGATGCGCGCAATCACTACGTCACAAACCAAAAGGTGAAGGCGCTCACAAGCTACAATGTGAAAAAAATCCTTTTCGGCGCAAGCGGCAAGCGCTATGCAGGCACGGATATAGGCCTTGTTGTTTACGACGGTGCCAAACGCCATTTTTACGGCGCGGAATACTGGTTGCCTGACGGTGAGGTTACTGCTGTTGCTGAAACCGACGGAGGAAATTCCGTATGGGTAGGCACGCACAAGGGCATATCTCACATTGAAACGGTGAGGATGACACTTGAAGAGAAGGCTGATTTTTATCAGGATTATAATGAAAAGTACAACGTGCGTGATATAGGTTTTGTTGCGCAGCGTGTCGTTACTGATTACAGGGATTTATCTTCAGGTTTTGTGCATATTACCGATAATGACGGACTTCGTCTGGGTGCTTACATTATGGCTATGGCTTACAAATACGGTGCTACGGGTGACGAAGAGGCGCTTCACCTTGCGCGCAGAAGCTTTCGTGCTATGATGAGGCTTATTGATATTACAGGCGTGCCGGGACTTATGGCGCGCTGTATCCGTCGCAAGGGCGATACGGCATATTACGGCAATCCGAATAGAGAATGGTATGATGCAGGGGAATATGAATGGCTGGGTGACGTTTCAAGCGATGAGGTTGTAGGCCATTTTTCCGGCTTGTCGGTTTATTACAATATATGTGCCGATGAAGATGAAAAGCAGACGATATGCAATGCTCTTTGTTCGGTTGTAGACCATATACTCGAGAATAATTACAAACTCAAGGATGCAAACGGCAAATATACACGTTGGGGCAATTGGAATCCCGACGATATAAACCGCAATGCCGATTGGGCAGGCGAGCACGGCACAAATGCTCTTGAAATTTTAGCTTTTCTCAAAACCGCTTACTATATGAGTGGCAATGAAAAATACAATGCGGAATATCTTAGGCTTATCAGAGAAGAACACTATGCGCTCAATACTATGCACTGTAAGGTGAAGGATGCTCATACCTGCCATATTGATGACAACCTCTGTTTCCTTGTTTCGATTCCTTTGCTCACCTATGAAAAAGACCCGGACCTGAGAAGTGTGTATCTTACCGGTATGCGTGAGCACTGGGAGTATGAGCGCATTGAACGTAACCCTTTCCTCAATGTTATATACGCAGCTATGACGGGTGAGAATGCGGATATAGATAAAGCTGTCACAAGCCTTAAGGAAATGCCGCTTGTGTATATGAAGATGAAGGTGCTCAACAGCCTGCGCAACGATATGGTCTGGGATTATTCTACTTTGGAATTCGGTGAGCCGCCTCAGCTTGCGGAGCCGCTTCCCTACGATGAAAAACCTGTCGTTCGTTATACACGCAATCACTTTCTGGCCGATTCTACTCCGTCAAAGTTTACTCTGCTTGAAGGTGTCAGCTATCTGCTTCCCTACTGGATGGGCAGATATTACGGCATAATTGATGAATAAATTTGCACGTTTTTGAATAATTCGATAAAAAACTTGCACTAATTATTCATAGATGTTATAATAAATACAACTATTAATAGGAGGTAGATTATTATGTCCAAGAAAACATTTTTGAAAATCATTTCTGTTGTCCTTGTGCTTGCTCTCGGTATGACAGCTCTTTGGGCTTGCGGTGACGAAGGCAAAGAAGGCGAAAAAGTAACCGGAAACGATGCTGATACTGCTGCTGTTAAGGTTATTGATATTAACCTCACTGATGAGGAATATGCTTTCGGTGTCGATAAGGATCAGCCCGAGCTTCTTGAGAAAGTTAATGCTTTTATCCGTAAGATTAAGTCTGACGGCACATTCGACGAAATCTGTAACAAATATTTCGGTGACGGCACACCCACACCGGTTGTCTCCGCCGAAGAAGATCCCAGCAAAGAACAGCTTGTAGTTGCTACAAACGCTGCTTTTGAGCCGTTTGAGTACACAAAGGGTTCGGATTATTACGGCATCGATATGGAAATTGCTGCCCTTCTTGCTAAGGAGCTTGGTCTTGAGCTTGTTATCAAACATATGGACTTCGACGCTGTTTGCCTCTCTGTCGGTGAGCACAAGTGCGACATCGCAATGGCAGGTCTTACAGTTAAGCCCTCAAGAGAGAAGCACGTAACTTTCTCTGACAGCTACTACACAGCATCTCAGAAGATTATCGTTAAGGGTGACGATACAACATTTGACGATTGCCAGACAGCTGCAGATGTTGAGGCAATTCTCAACACATTCGATTCATCAACAAAAATCGGTGTTCAGAACGGCACAACAGGTCAGCTCTACGTTAAGGGCGATGCTGAGTGGGAGTTTGACGGCTTCAAGGTAAACTGTGTAGGTTATAAAAACGGTTCTCTTGCAGTCAGCGATATGATCAACGGCAACATCCAGTACGTTATCATTGACTCAGCTCCGGCAGATTGCATTGTAAAAGCTGTTAACAAGCTTGCATAAATCTTAATTTATTCGGTTAGTTGAAAATACAAGGCTGTTTCAAAGGTGTGTTACAGCATCTTTTGAAACAGCCTTATTACGTAAAGGTGAACTATGAATATTAAAGTGATGATAGATACCTTCATTGAGAACTTTATAGAGTACAAAGGTTACGAAATGGTTCTCTTGGGACTGAGGAATACAGTCCAGATTGCTGTTGTAGGTTTGCTGATAGGCATTGTTATCGGTACGCTTATCGCGGCGGTCAGAGTTATTCCGAAATATAAGCCTTTTCCGAAGTTTCTCAACGGAATTTGTTCTTTCTACGTTGCTCTTTTCCGTGGTACGCCCATGGTTGTGCAGCTGTTGATTTTTTATTACGTTGCAATTCCGATTATTGTTGAACTCATTGCCGCAGAAACGGGTGTCAACATTAAAATTGATTCGGTTACGGTTGCAACCGCGGTTTTCGGCCTCAACAGTGGTGCGTATATTTCTGAAATAATGCGCGGCGGTATTCAAAGCGTTGACTATGGTCAGACAGAAGGCGGACGCAGTGTAGGTCTGAGCTTCAAAACAACGATGATGCGAATTGTCATACCGCAGGCTGTCAAGAATATTATGCCTACAATGGGTAATGAATTCATCACTCTTATCAAGGAAACCTCCGTTGTTTCTTTCGTCGGTGCTACCGACCTTTACGTTGCTTTCAACAACATCGGTTCAAACAGCTATGAGTTCAAGATACCGTTTATAGTAATGGCGCTTGTTTACATAATACTTGTATGCATCATATCTCTGCTGATAAAACTTATGGAAAGGAGCCTGAAAAAGAGTGATAGACGTAGTTAATCTCAAAAAGAGCTTTGGCGATAATCAAGTCCTCAGAGGAATTGACATCAAGATAAGCAAAGGCGATATAGTTGTTGTTATTGGTCCTTCAGGTTCCGGAAAAAGTACGTTTCTGCGTTGCCTTAACTGTATGGAAGATCCGACCTCAGGCAACATATTTTTCAACGGCGTTGATATTGCCGACCCAAAGGTTGATATAAATATTCACCGCAGACGAATAGGTATGGTTTTCCAGCATTTTAATCTGTTTAACAATAAAACCGTTCTTCAGAACATAATGCTCTCGCCACAGATTTGCGCCAAAAAAGACAGACGCAAAACCAGATTCAAAAATATTTTCAGAAAAAAAGCTAACAAAATGCCCGTTAAAACGGTGCGTCAGATAAAAGAGGAAACACAGGAAAATGCGATGCGCCTGCTGGAACGTATCGGTCTGGCAGACAAAGCAAATGTTTATCCGTCTACTCTCTCCGGCGGTCAGAAGCAGCGTGTTGCAATTGTGCGTTCGCTTGCTATGAATCCTGACGTTATTCTGTTTGATGAGCCGACAAGTGCTCTCGACCCCGAAATGGTCGGTGAGGTTCTTGAGCTTATGAAGCAGCTTGCAAAAGAGGGTATGACAATGGTTATTGTTACCCACGAAATGGGCTTTGCCCGTGAGGTTGCAAACCGTGTTCTCTTTATTGATGAGGGTGTAATAATGGAGGATTCCGATCCCGAAACTTTTTTCACCAATCCCAAGTGCGACAGACTCAAAGATTTCCTTTCAAAAGTTCTTTAATGAATTTCAGGCGGCGGCACGTTGTGTGTTGCCGCCTGTTGACTTGTAAAATGGTTTGTGATAAAATGCGCCTATAAACACAATGAAGGAGGAAGTAATGATGAAAAAGATTATAGCGGTTATGCTCTGCTTTGCCAGCGTTTTTGCGTTTGCAGCCTGTAACAAAAACACTGAAGACCCGACAGAGCCCGCGGGTACTCCGGGCGACTGGATTACCGATGAAAACGGCGAGCTTGTTATGACGGAAATGCCGTTCCTTGTTCTTGATGAAAACGATGAGCCTGTGCTTGATGAAAACGGAAATCCGCAGACAACTATCGTAAAGCAGATTGCTACTTATCCTGCCGGCCCCGGTGAAACGTATCCGACCAAGGCTCCTACGGTAGCCCCCGGCAACACAATCAGGAGCGAAAAGGCTGCGTGGCCCACACACAGCTTTATGGCAAAACTCCCCAAGCTTCGCGATAATATTGACAAAACCACATATCAGAAAAACGATAAAGGTGAGCTTGCAACTGTTTATGTGAATGAAATCAGCTATGAAGATTTCCTCGCCTATCTGGAAACCTGTAAGAAGGCAGGCTTTGCCCAGAGCAACAGCGGAACTGTAATACCCGAAAAATCCGAAGCAGGCAAGAGCTATGCCTACTATACGGAAGCAAACGGACTCTATATCACAATGACTTATTACACCGACGAATATCCTTACCGCAGCTGTGACCTTTTCATAAACGTTTCAAACTATAATCTTCTTGATGCCATTAAGTAATCTGATTGCCGATGAACGTTTTTGATTTTGATAACACAATCTATGACGGTGAGAGCTTTGTTGACCTGTTCATAATGGTTCTCAAAAAAGATCCGTCACTGCTGAAAAACGTGCCCGATATGGTGTCGGGTGTCATCAAATATAAGGCAGGCACGCTCAGACTCGAGAGCGCCCTTGCAAGATACGGTAAGGTGTTTGAGGATTATATTGTCACAATCCCCGATATTCATTCGGTTGTCAATGAATTTTGGGATACTCATATGCACAAAATCAAACCCTTTTACGATCAGGTGCGAAGCGATGACGACGTTGTTATTTCCGCTTCTCCGCAAATTGTTATTGCAGAAGTATGCCGCAGAATAGGTATTAAAAATTACGTCGGTACGGATTTCGATCCGGAGACCGGTAAGCTCGGCAGAGTGTGCTTTCGCGAAAACAAAATTCTTGCATTCAACGAGGCGTATCCCGATGCTTGTATAGATTCGCTTTATACCGACTCTATGCACGATAAGCCGCTTATGGATATTTCGGATAAGGTGTTTTTCGTTAAAGGAAACAAAATAAAAAGAATAAAGTAAAACATACAGCCATCGGCAATTTCAGGTCGGTGGCTGTGCTTTTTGTCGCAATTTGCTTTTGGGCATATTTGCCGACAAAAAGCGGTTAAAATTAAGTAATATAACCAAAATATATTTTATGCATCATTTGTAATTTATAGTAAAAATGTATGGACATTTCTTTCTGCGTTATGCTATAATATGCGATGGTACACTGCGCGGTCAGAGAAATCTGACGTGTGGCAACTAACTAACATAGCTTATTATAATTTTGGAGGTATATTAATCATGGCTTACAAGTATGTATACCTTTTCTCCGAAGGCGACGCAACAATGCGCAACACCCTCGGCGGTAAAGGTGCCAACCTTGCAGAAATGACAAAGATCGGTCTCCCCGTTCCCCAGGGCTTCACAATCTCAACAGAAGCTTGTACAAAGTACTATGAGGACGGCAAGAAGATCAACGATGAAATCCAGGCTCAGATCATGGAGTACATCGTTAAGATGGAAGGCGTTACAGGCAAGAAGTTCGGCGATAAGGAAAACCCCCTTCTCGTTTCCGTTCGTTCAGGTGCTCGCGCTTCCATGCCCGGTATGATGGACACAATCCTCAACCTTGGTCTTAACGAAGAAGTTGTTGAGGCAATTTCTGAGAAGTCCGGCAACCCCCGTTGGGCTTGGGACTGCTACAGAAGATTTATCCAGATGTACTCCGACGTTGTTATGGAAGTCGGTAAGAAGTACTTCGAGCAGCTCATCGACGAAATGAAAGAAGAAAAGGGTGTAACACAGG
>JAZRRT010000134.1:0-2715 GCA_045650985.1 Acutalibacteraceae bacterium
TCAAGCACATCGACATAAACGGCAAAGCCCATAGCCTGACAATTTTTACCGAGCTTGAGAAGAAGGTTATCGTATCTGCCGCCGCTGAGCACGCTGCAAGGCACAGATTCGATATAGCCGCGGAAAATAACGCCGTTATAATAGCTCATATTATTTACAATCGAAAAATCGAGGTTGATATGAGCGCCTTCACCGGAAGCCTTGAGGAAATCATAAAGTGACTCAAGCTCCTGAATTGAGCGAAGCATTGCAGGAGAGGTTGCCAGCTCCCTGATTTTCGGATAAGTTGATTCAAAATCACCGTAAATCTCACAAAGGGCAACTATACGCTCCGTTACGACAGCATCCACACCGTATTTTTCACAGCTGAATCTGAGCTCGTGAGCATCCTTCTTACCAAGGAAGGTAACAAGCTTTTCTTTTCTGCTGTCGGACAAACCTGTTTCGTCGAGCAAGGCGGAAACCAGACCCATATGAGAAATATCGAGCACGTAATTATCGCTGATTGAATGCAGGCTGCGTGCGGCAAGAAGCACGACTTCACCCATTGTGTAATCATCGATATCACCAATGTACTCAAGACCGAGCTGTGTAATCTCCTTGTAGCCGTTTGTTTCGGCAGAAGCACGGTAAACGTTCTCTTTGTAGTAGAGCTTCTGTGTTTCGCCCTGCTTTGCATTCTTGGCAATTGAAAGCGTAATATCGGGCTTGAGAGCGTAAAGCTTGCCGTTAAAATCGGTAAAAGTGATAATATTTTCCGTTGAGAGGAATTTTTTGTATTCGAGGTAGAGGTCGTACTCCTCAAACTTACTCATCTTATAACGCTTATAGCCGAGCTGCTCATAGAGCATACGCAGGTTATAAAGCGTTGTATCATTATAGTTGAATGTACCCATAGCAATTTCTCCTGATTATCAAAGAAGCTTCTCAACGTCGGCAAGGCGCAGACGCTTTGAAACGATATAAGTGTGACGCTTTTCGTCGGCGGTAAATATACCGTAAGTTGACGTGACAAACGTGCCGTCCTGAAGCACAACGTTGCCGCAGTAGCCGCAATCACCGTTGGCAACAATATCAGGCTTATCCTGATAGTTGAGATATGTATGCGCAATTTTTATGCGATACTGACCTTCTCTGCCGTTTTTAAGGTCGTCATAGGTGCCGACCCAAGCAATCCAACCCTCGCTATACCAGTCACGGCGTTCGTGACCGTTTTCTTTGAATTTCTGATTTTTGGCAGGGTCACGCTCAATTGAGCGGAAAGTAATGATAAGTCGTCCGTCGGGAAGATAATCCGCCTTGTGCCTTTCACCGTTCAACGCTGCGGGCAACTCAACAGGCTCAGACCACGTTTTACCCTCATCGCGAGAGAATGTGATAAGTGAATTTATCTTCTTTGTATTGCTTCGTGTGAGAAGGCAGATTTCATCGCCTGTGCCGCCGTCGGAACGCACACACTCAACCTCACACATATTACTGCCCTTTTCGATTTTGCGGTAATTTGAAAAATATTTTTCGGGCTCGGACCACTGCATCTTACCGTCTTTATCAAACGAAAGGATTGTTTTGTAATTGTGGAATTTTCTGTCGTGGAAAAGTGCCATCCACTTATCGACAAACTCGCCGTTTTCTTTGAGCCTTGTAAGAGAAGCCATCGCAACGATGGTGTTCATACCCTTGTAGAAAAGCTCAAACTCAGTCCACGTTTCACCCTCATCCTCCGAAAGCGAGCAATTGAAGCCACCTGTTGTAGGCTCCATACCCCACTTTGGATTACCGCAGACAAGCAAAAGCTTATCGGGTGTTTCGGGATTGTTGAACTGCAGGCGGTAGACTGTCGGCGTTTCACGCGAGCCTTCCCAGGATTTCGGAGGATTTTTGACACCGTCGATATAAGTAACGCCGCCATCGGTGCTTCGCCTTGAAAGCGCAGCACCTTTGCCGTGACCCTTGGGGAAGAAAGTGAGAATATCACCGTTTTTCAGAAGCACCGAATCGGGATGACCGAGATAACCCTCACCGTAATCAACCACTGTCTGTTCATAGAGATATTTAAGCTCATCGGGTGTTCCCTCAGGCGCAACGGACAAGTCTACCTGCTTGATTGAATAATCGGAACCCTTTGATTTAATCTTGCCGAAAATACCCATCAGATATTGCCCTCCTCAAAAATTTTCTCCGCACACCTTACGGACGACATTGCATCCTTACAGTAAAAATCTGCACCGATTTCTTCGGCAAACTCTTTGGTGAGCACCGCGCCGCCGACCATAACGCGGCAATCGTGCTCTTTGCGGAGTGTTTCTATTGTCAGCGCCATATTGGGCACCGTTGTAGTCATAAGCGCACTCAGTCCGACAAGCTTAACCGAGTTTTCCTTTGCGCAATCCGCTATAACCTGCGGTGCAACGTCCTTGCCAAGGTCAATAACATCATAACCGTAGTTTTCAAGCAGAACCTTAACAATGTTCTTGCCGATGTCGTGAACGTCGCCCTTAACGGTTGCAAGTATTATTTTGCCCTTCGACGCACTGCTTTCGCCACTTTGTGCAAGCACGGATTTTATAACGTCGAAGGCTGCTGTTGCCGCCTTGGCTGAAAGAAGAAGTTGAGGAAGAAAAAGCTTTTTTTCTTCAAAAAGTTTGCCAACCTCATCAAGTGCCGGAATGAGCATACCGTCAATTATCTCAAGTGCTGATTTTTCTCCGAGAAGCA
>JAZRRT010000135.1:0-3256 GCA_045650985.1 Acutalibacteraceae bacterium
TTTGGCCCTCCGACTTTGCTGAGATCAAACGGCATATCGATATAATGGTCAGTAAATGTTGCATTCTGCTCACCGTCAAGCACCTCAAGAAGCGCAGACGACGGATCACCCTTATAATCTGCACCGAGCTTATCTATCTCATCAAGCAACAGAAGCGGATTACAGCTTCCCGCCTGAGTGATTGCGTTAACAATTCTGCCCGGCATTGCGCCAATATAAGTTTTTCTGTGGCCTCTGATTTCCGCCTCATCCCTTACGCCGCCGAGAGAAATACGGGCATACTTTCTGCCCATTGCACGGGCAACGGAGCGGGCAACGGAAGTTTTACCGACACCGGGAGGACCGACAAGACAGATAATCTGGCCCTTGATGTCAGGAGAAAGCTTACGCACGGCAAGCATCTCAATCATTCTGTTTTTGACCTTTTCGAGACCGTAGTGATCATCGTCAAGCACTTTTCTCGCTTTTGCAAGGTCAAATGAATCCTCTGTATAAATACCCCAAGGGAGAGCAATGCAGGTTTCAAGATACGTGCGGATAACCATTGCCTCAGGTGAGGATTTTGTTGTTTTATCGAAGCGTGAACACTCCTGAAGCAGCTTTTTACGTGCTTCATCACTGATATTGAGCGCATTGATCTGCTCGCGGAAAGCTTCCGCTTCGTCAGTCTCCTCTCCGTCAAGCTCAACGGAAATTGCTCTGAGCTGCTCACGAAGATAATATTCACGCTGATTACGGTCAATCTGCTCCTGTACTTTATCCTGTATTCCCTCTTCGATGCGAAGAATTTCGGTTTCACTGCGAAGGATAGCACAGAGCTTTTCCATTCTGCGAAGCGGATTGAGCTCAGCGAGAACAATCTGCTTTTTTGTAGGATCGATTGCCGTGTTGCTTGCTATAAAGTCCGCCAACACGCCGGGATCTTCCTGAGAAAGCACGTCAAGAACAAAATCCGTCGGCATATTGGGAACAAAATCGGAATAATCCTGAAAATCATCCTTACAGACCCTGACAAGCGCCTGAGCATAATCTTTATCCTCAGCCTTAATGCGTGTTGTCGTGCGCTGCTGAACAAGTGTTACGAGATGCGGGCTTGTCTTTTGAATTTCAACGACACTGCCTCGGCTTATACCCTCGACAGCAACGCGAAGATTTTCGCTGCCCGGAGCACTGAGAATCTGCTGAACATCGCAGATAACACCCATCGGATAAAACTCGTCGGGTCGGGTAGGCTGTTCAGTGCGAAGGTCGCGCTGCATAACGAGAAAAACCTCTCGGTTGCCTGCCATCGCAGCCTTGAGTGCCGAAACAGATTGCTTGCGGCTCACCTCAAAATGGAGCTGCATATCAGGAAAAACAGCCATGCCTCTGATGGCGACTGTCGGTATTGAACGTAAAATCAAATCTCTTGCCATTTCTAATTTATTTCCTTTCACCTGCGCATACGTGCGCGCAAGTCCTCAATAGGTTGTTATTTTAACATAAAGATTTTTTTTAGTCAACTGTAATATATGGAACGCTTTTTTTGCCTATACACTTTACATGTAAAGATATTCACCTTGACGCAATAGTGTTTAACTGATTATCATCAGCTGCATCATAAAACCCCCTATTCTGCGAGGTTTTAAAAGACAACGCAACTGCTGATAAAGTCAATTTTACGCCAAAGTAAAGTTATTACGCTTTACATAAAAAGCGGAGCCCTTCTGTCGCTCAACCGACACAGGCTCCGCTTTTATTTTCATTTAAGAACAAATTTTACCGCATTGTTAACCTTTCAGGCGCTCATATTCCTCATTCGTTATCTCAATCACACCGCCGTGCTTAAAGCCGTAAGGGAATGAAAAAAGCTCGTCACAACGCCTGAAATCGTTTTCACCGGGCTTTGATGCTACGAAAGGAACATAACCCATTTTTTCCTTTTCGCAGCCAAAAAAGTCTATAAGAAGGCACCATCTTCCGTCCGGCAAAACAAAAGTTGTGGGGGCTTCGTATGCACCCGGACTTTCGAGCGAAGCCATAAGGCGCTGAAAACGCTCATCATTTTCGAAAGGACCACGGAGACTGTCGGACGTTGCGTGCATATTCATTGCAGGTGAATCAGAGTTTTTGTAAAACAGATGGTATTTATCCCCTGCCTTGACAATATGAGAATCCAGAATTTCGTTATCCTTTGTAAAGTAAAGTTCAGGTTCGGAAAAAGTTCTGAAATCCTTTGTCGTACAGCAATAAATCGACATATGCGTAAAATTATCGTGCGCAACGGTTGAACCCCAATGGATCAGATATTCTTCATTATCCTCATCAAAAAATATCTCGGGCGCCCACAGACAACCGAAATCGTCTCTGCCGAAATATACAAGCTCTTGCTCAGAGAAATTCACAAGGTCATCCGTTCTCCACAGCGACAGGTGTTTACTGCCCGAGCTGTTCACCTTTTTCCAATCCACACGGTAGTTTTCATCCATAATGTTTGCAATGCACAAATCCGTTGTGAGCACGACAAAACCGCCCGTATGCAGACGGATTATCTCTATGTCGCGACATCCGCACGTGCCGAGTGTGCTTGTAAGCACGGGTTCACCGCCGTTTACTTTCTCCCAAACAAAACCGTCCTTGCTGACGGAAAAATAGACCTGCTCACCGTCAGGCGTGATTTTTTCTTTAAAATGAGAAAAAAGATATGGCATAATCCTTACCTCCGTAACTGTTCAGATATGAAACAAGTGTAGCAAACCGCAAACAAAAATGCAACATATAATTGACTTGAAGATGCGATGAGATTATACTGTAAAATAAGAGAATAAGCTATGCGCATCAAAATCCAAGAACCTGAAAAGGAATGATACAAATGTTTGAATATCCCGAATTTAACGCTGACGGAATCCTCACGCTTTGCGAAATGGGCGGCAAAAACGCAGAAATGCTTATGACAATCCGTGTAAAGAGATTCAAGGCGGACGAAACTTTCGAGCTGTTTGACGAGGAATGCGAAACGGCATTTCTGATTCAACGTGGCAACGCAACAATCAGCTGGTGCGGTAACACGCAGCAGATGAAACGCCGCGACCCGTTTGAAAAAACGCCTTACTGTCTTCACGTGCCGAGAAATACGGCTGTAAGCATAACCGCTGACGAAGGAACGGAAATACTCATTCAGCAAACGGACAACGAGCGTAATTTTGAGCCTGTTTTCTACACCCCCGATATGTGCCTTTATCAGGAATTCGGAAAAAAGTCGGAGGCCAAGCGGTCT
>JAZRRT010000136.1:0-3593 GCA_045650985.1 Acutalibacteraceae bacterium
ACACTTTGCGAGGAATATTTTCCACTTGTCTCAAATGCGGCAGTACCCATTTTTTTGCAAAGTTCTTTATCTGAACAAAGAGTGATAAAAGCCTGCTCAACTTTTGTAACGTCATCAAACGGAACGAATATACCGCTGACACCGTCCTCAACAAGCTCGTCATGACCTCTGTTGTGCGAAACAACCGCAGGTTTTGCGCTGAGCATACCTTCAATTATATTGACAGGCAGACCCTCACGAAAGCTGCCCGAAACAACAAAATCCGTTGTTTTTACAAGCTTGTCTATATCTGTTCTGTAACCGAGGAAAACAACGTTATCCTCAACACCAAGTTCTTTTACAAGCGTGCGCAAATTCTCCTCGTTATCACCGACACCGGCAAGCAAAAGCTTAAAACCGGAGCAAAATGAAACAATCTCAGGCACCGCTTTTATGAACATCTGTTGGTTTTTGTTTTCGTTAAGCTCACCTGTGCAAAGGCAGATTTTACACGACTTATCAAAACCGAATGATTCACGCAAAGCAAGCTTTTCCTCGTCCGTACACGGCGCAAACTTAACAGAGTCTGCGCCAACGCCGTGCGTACGGCATATTTTTTTGCAAAGTTTCAGCTTTTTTGCGTTTGCTTCGTCTTCATCACAGATAGTAATCATACAGTCACAGAACAGACTGCCGAAAACCTTTTCAATCGGATAAAAAATCAACCAGTTGAGTTTTGAAGCTCCCCTGTAAAAGTGAAGTCCGTGAGCTGTGTATATAACCTTTGTACCCCTTTTGCGTGCTTTGCGTGCAGCAAATCTTGTAAGTATTCCAGCGACAGGTGTGTTGCAGTGAATCGCATTGTATTCACCCGAATTGATTACCTTTTTGAGCTGTTTGTATGCACCGAAATTTTTTGGGCTGAACGGTGAGCGTTCGAAAGGAATATCGTACAGATTGTCAACGGCATCCTCAAGTTTTTTGTGGAGTTCACCACCCAAAACGTCTCTTGCGGCAACATCAACCGTAAAACCGTTTGCATGAAGCATATCTATGAGCGGCAAATGGAACGCATTAAAATGGTGTTGTACGGTAGCAGTAAGCAATACTTTCTTCATCGTTTTTCCACCACCGTTTCTTTTGTTCCCGTAAACGGCTCCATAGTAACGCTCGTCTCGCTGCTTATACCTTCGCGCTTAAAAACATTGAACACTGTTTTAAAAAGAATTGAGATGTCCATAAAAAGATTCATTTTTTCAACGTATCTGACGTCCCACTCAAACTTTTCTTCCCAAGTGATAAGATTCCTGCCATTGACCTGAGCCAAACCCGTAAGTCCCGGGCGCACATTATGGCGCATAGACTGACGCTCGTTATAAAGCGGCAGGTATCTGACAAGCAGAGGTCTCGGGCCTACAAAGCTCATATCACCTTTAAGGATGTTGATAAACTCGGGCAATTCATCAAGCGAAAGACTTCGCATAAGCTGACCGAATTTGGTAAGCCTTATTTCGTCGGGAAGAAGCTCGCCGTTTTCGTCACGCTCATCCGTCATGGTGCGGAATTTATAGAGAGTGAATATCTTGCCGTTTTTGCCCGGTCTTTCCTGCTTAAAAATGACAGGAGAGCCGAGTTTGGAACGCACGAGAATACACAGCACGCACAAAAGCGGGCTGAGAAAAACAAGCGCTGACAACGACGCAAAAACGTCAACCATCCTCTTAATTACAACGTCATAAAACTTTCTCAAGCAAAATTCTCCACAAATTTATTTCCAAAGGGATTTAACGATTGCGATAACTCTGTTAACGTCATCATCCGTCATATTTGTATCGGACGGAAGGCACACGCCGTTTCTGAAAAGCTCTTCGCTTACACCGCCGTTATCGATATAGTCACACTTTTCAAAAACAGGCTGAAGATGCATCGGCTTCCAAAGTGGGCGCGATTCGATATTCTCAGCTTCAAGCGCATCGATTATATCGTCAGGTCGCACCTTATCACCCGAAAGGGTAATGCAAGTAAGCCAGCAATTCGGCTCGCAGAAATCGTTAACAGGCATCATACTGATGTCAGGAATATCCGCAAAAGCCTCGCAGTAGCGGATAAATATATTTCTCTTTTGAGCTATGCGCTCGTCAAGCACCTTGAGCTGACCTCTGCCTATACCTGCAACGATGTTGCTCATACGGTAGTTATAACCGAGCTCACTGTGCTGATAATGTCTTGCCGGATCGCGGCTCTGTGTAGACCAGAAGCGAACTTTTTTTATACGCTCCTGTGCCCTTGCATCATCAAGGTTACACACAAGCATACCGCCGCCCGACGTAGTGATTATCTTGTTTCCGTTAAAACTGAAAACTCCGTAATCACCGAATGTACCCGTCATCTTGCCTTTGTAGGTTGTGCCGAGGCTTTCTGCGGCATCTTCAATGATAACTGCACCGTATTCATCACAAACGCTCTTGATTGCGTCAATATCCGCTGCAAGACCGTAAAGGTGGACGATTACGACATATTTTGTATCAGGATATTTTTCAAAAGCTTTTCTGAGAGCAACCGCAGACATATTCCAGGTTTTCTTATCGCTGTCGATAAACACCGGCTCTGCGCCGAGATAAACGATAGGATTTGCCGTAGCTGAAAAAGTAAGAGACTGACAGAAAACTCTGTCCCCTGCTTTTACGCCCGCAGCTTTCAGACCGAGGTGCAGGGCGGCTGTGCCTGCGCTGAGTGCAGCAGCCTGAGAAGCACCCGTGTATTCGCACATTTCGTTTTCAAAGCCGTCAACGTTCTGACCCAACGGAGCAATCCAGTTAGTGTCAAACGCAAGTTTTACAAACTCCATCTCATAGCCCTGTGCGCTCATATTCGGCGATGAGAGAAAAATACGTTTGTTATCAGCCATCACATAACAACCTCGTGACCTGTTCTTGCAGACTCGTAAACAGCATCGAGTATCTTCATCATCTCAACACCGTCCTGAGCGGGTGCAAGACACTCTGCCTTACCGAGAATTGCATCAACGTAGTTGTCAATTTCTTTCTGGAACAAGCCGTCAAAATTGAGAGCTGTCGGCTGAGCAAAACTGATATTTATCATACGGTTGTTAAGCTCCGTAAATATTTCAACGTTCGGGCTGAGCTTTGCGCCTGCCTTAGTGCCGAAAAGTTCAATGTTGCCTTCATCCTGCTTGATATTGAGGCTGAAAGCTGCCTCAACGTTGAGCACTGCACCGTTATCGAAACGGATGATTGCGCTTGCAAGATCCTCGACGTCACAAACATCCTGAACGCCGACAGCGCTTGCCTGCCAAGCCTTACCGCCGACAACGTTGGGACGGTTGAAGAGCTTCTGGAAAGTGACACCGTAAACCGAAACAGGCTTTGGATTGCCCAAAATAAAGCGAACAAGGTCGATAACGTGAACGCCAAGGTCGATAAGAGGTCCGCCGCCTGAACGTGACTTATCGCCGAACCAACCGCCGGGGTTACCGTTGCGGCGAAGGTAGGTAGCCTTTGCGTAATAAAGCTCGCCGAAGGTGCCTGCATCAACGTTTTCACGGATAACCTCACAGTCGTTACCGTGTCGGCGGACAAAGCCAATCATAAGCA
>JAZRRT010000137.1:0-3359 GCA_045650985.1 Acutalibacteraceae bacterium
GTTTTCAATCAGATACTCAGCCTGCATAGTCAGCCACCATCTTCTTAAAAGCGTTGCCCTTCTCCTCAAAATTACGGTAACGGTTGTAGCTTGCCGCCGCAGGTGAAAGAAGGCATGCTTTGCCTTCAGCCGTCAGCTCAAAGCTCTTTTCAACTGCTTCTTCAAGAGTTTCGCAACGCACGATATTGAGCGTACATCCTTTTGACTCAAGCTCGGATGCGATATTGTAACCCGTTTCGGGCATACAGATAAGGTTATCAATCGGTGCAGTCATAAGCTCGGTTACAAACTGCGAATAGTCAAGACCTCTGTCCATACCGCCGATGATAAGTGTACCGACGTTGCCGAGCGCCTTTACGTTGCCGATAACGGCATTGGGAATTGTAGCAATAGCATCGTCATAGAAGCTGATACCGTTTTTGACGGCAAACTTCTCGAGTCTGTGCTCGATACCGCCGAATTCACTGACAGCTTTTTCGATTGCTTCATCACTTACACCAAACTCACGCACTGCTGTTGCGGCAAAGAAAATATCCTGCCACTGATGCTCACCGGGAAGTGCCTCGGTAAGCGTTGTAAGCTTTCTGAAAAACTCATCGTTTTCGTAGGCTTTGCAACTGACCCTTACCATACGCGAGCGCACAAAGCTCAGGTCACCCACAACATCCTCAAGCGGCTGATCGGCGCTTGAAATAAAGAGATTGTCCTCATTCTGGTAGCGGACAATATTGAGCTTTGCACCTATATATCCTTCAAAGCCGTTGTAATGGTCCAGATGCTCGGGGAAAGCGTTTGTGAAAACGGCAACGTCGGGCGAAGCGTGAGAAAACTCAAGCTGATGGCAGCTCATCTCAATTACCGCAATCTTGCCTTCAATTTCGTCAAGGCTTTCGAACACGGGAGTGCCTATATTGCCCATAACCATTGACGGCACACCTTCAGCCTGAAGCATACGGTAGATGAGAGTTGTCGTGGTTGTCTTGCCCTTTGTGCCCGTAATTCCTATTTTGCGGCAGGGCACGAAACGCAGGAACAAATCCATTTCGCCCGTTACGGTTGTGCCTTCTTTTATCTCGACGTCACGCAGAGAAATGCCCGGACTTTGCATAACAATGTCAAAATCGTTTATGCAGTCAAGATAATTCTCACCGCAGATGAGTGTCACGTTACCGTCATCAATATTAACGGGGTTTTTGTCGGCAACGGTCAGGTGCATATCGGGATAATGCTTCCTGATAAAGCCGAGTGTTGCCCTGCCCTCTCTGCCGAGACCGAGAATAAGAATATTTTTGTCTTTAAAAAAATCAATCAAACCCTGATACATAACCGTAAATTCCCTTTGCGTAATTTGATAAATGAAGAGGTAAACCCTGATTTACCTCTTCATAAAAACTGACTATTTATTTTTTTGCCTGTGCTGCAGGTGAACCGCAACACTTCTTGTATTTCTTGCCGCTTCCGCAGGGGCAAGGATCGTTCGGACCTACCTTTTCGTTTGCAGCCTTGCGTACGGGACGCTTTTTGTCCGTACCGTCACCGCCTGCATTGGTTGCAACCTCCTTGACCTTCTGCTCACGCTTTGTGTCGTCCTCTGTTCTGACCTGAACGGTGAGAAGCAGACGAACAGTATCCTGACGAATCTGACGCGTCATATCGTCAAACATATCGTAGCCTTCAAAGCGGAATGCGACAATAGGATCCTTCTGACCGTATGCACGAAGACCGATGCCTCGTTTGAGCTCTTCCATAGCATCGAGGTGATCCATCCACTTTGCATCAACGTTATCGAGAAGAACCTTGCGCTCAAGCAGAGGCATAAGCTCGCCGAGCTCTTTCTCTCTTTCCTCATAGCGGCCTTCGGCACGCTCTACAAGGGTGAGTCTGATTTCGTCACGGTCGTCTGCACAATCGGCAAAATCATCCTCCGTGACAAGCCAGCCCATATAGTACTGCTTCAGAGCATCAATGCTCCAATCCTTAGGCTCTGCATCTGCGGGCAGATAAAGGTCAATCGCATCGTTGATGCTGTCTACAAGCATCTTCATAAGCGCCGTCTTGAGCTCTTCGCCGTCAAGCACCTGATTACGCTGCTTATAGATAAGCTCACGCTGCTGGTTCATAACGTCGTCATACTGAAGAACGTTCTTACGCACTGCAAAGTGGTTGCTTTCAACCTTCTTCTGCGCGTTTTCAACAATATTTGAGAATATCTTTGTATCAAGCGGCATATCCTCGGGCGCATTCAGACGCTCAAGCATCATCTGTGCCTTTTCGCCGCCGAAAAGACGTGTTACATCATCGTCAAAGCTGAGGAAGAACTGGCTTTCGCCGGGGTCACCCTGACGGCCTGAACGACCTCTGAGCTGGTTATCGATACGGCGTGAGTCGTGGCGCTCCGTACCGATTATATAAAGACCGCCCGCCTGACGTACCTGCTCTGCCTCGTCGGCAATTTCTGCCTTATATTTTGCTTCAAGCTCCGTGTAAGTTCTGCGTGCCTCAAGAATTTCTTCGTTATCGGTCTCCGCAAAACCTGTTGCCTCCGCAATCATTTCCTCGGAGTAGCCCATACGGCGCATCTCACTCTTGGCAAGATACTCCTCGTTACCGCCGAGCTTGATATCGGTACCACGGCCTGCCATATTGGTAGCAATCGTAACTGCGCCGTACTTACCTGCCTGAGCGATAATCTCAGCTTCTTTATCGTGGAACTTTGCGTTGAGCACCTGATGCTTAATGCCTCTCTTCTTGAGAAGCGAGCTTAAAATCTCTGACTTTTCAATTGAGATTGTACCGACAAGAACAGGCTGTCCCTTTGCGTGACACTCCTCAATTCTGTCAAGGATTGCACGGAACTTAATCGGTTCGGTCTTGTAGATAACGTCGGGGTTATCCTTTCTTGCCATAGGCTTGTTTGTGGGAACTTCAACAACGTCGAGGTTGTATATTTCCTGGAATTCGACACTCTCTGTTTTTGCAGTACCGGTCATACCGGAGAGCTTGTCAAACATACGGAAATAGTTCTGGAACGTGATGGTTGCAAGAGTTTTGCTCTCGTGCTCAACCTTTACGCCTTCCTTTGCTTCAATAGCCTGATGCAGGCCCTCATTGTAACGTCTGCCGAGCATAATACGGCCTGTGAACTCATCAACGATAAGAACCTTGCCGTCCTTTACAACGTAATCTATGTCGCGGCGCATAACGCCGTTTGCCTTGATAGCCTGATTGATGTGATGCTGGATTGTGAGGTTTGTGCCATCCATAAGGTTTTCAATGTTGAAATAACGCTCCGCCTTCTCAACACCGCTCTTTGTAAGCGTTGCGGTGCGTGCCTTTTCGTCAACAACGTAGTCGCCGTC
>JAZRRT010000138.1:0-3059 GCA_045650985.1 Acutalibacteraceae bacterium
CAGAGACAGTGGACAGACTTCTATCCCAACGCTGACTTTGCAGAGGCTCTTCTCAACACATCATTTGACTGGAACGGCACAAGAGAGCCGTACATCCTCGCAACAGAGAATGACGTTCTTAACGGTATCAGCATGCTGTTCATGAAGTTACTCACAAACCGTCCCCAGATGTTTGCTGACGTTCGTACACACTGGAGCGCAGACGCTGTTAAGAGAGTTACAGGCTATGACCTTGAGGGCAAGGCTGCTGACGCTAAGGGCTTCATCCACCTTATCAACTCCGGTGCTTGCTGCCTTGACGCTTGCGGCGAAGCTAAGGACGAAAACGGCAACGCACTCATCAAGGAATGGTACAACGTTACAGCAGAAGATGCTGACAAGATTCTTGAGGCTACAACATGGAACGCAGCTGACAACGGCTACTTCCGCGGCGGCGGATACTCATCACGTTTCCTTACAAAGAGCGAGATGCCCGCTACAATGATCAGACTCAACCTTGTCAAGGGTCTCGGTCCCGTACTTCAGATTGTTGAAGGTTGGACTGTTGCACTTCCTGATGAAGTTTCTGACACAATCTGGAAGAGAACAGACTACACATGGCCCTGCACTTGGTTTGCTCCCCGTTGCACAGGCGAAGGCCCGTTCAAGTCAGCTTATGACCTTATGAACAACTGGGGCGCTAACCACGGCGCAATCAGCTACGGTCACATCGGTGCAGATATCATCACTCTCTGCTCAATGCTCCGCATCCCCGTTGCTCTCCACAACGTACCTGACGAAAAGATTTTCCGTCCCGCATGCTGGGGTGCATTCGGCACAAAGTGCCCTGAAAGCGCAGACTTCAGAGCTTGCGAAGCATACGGCCCGCTCTACAAATAAGCAAATTACCGCATATACGAAAGGAGCTGCTCTGCAGCTCCTTTTTGTTGTTTTTATAACGTAAGCACCACACCTAAGCCCGGCCCGCATTCCCCTTTTTTGCAATTTTGTCATATTTTGCCAAACGATTATTTTGTCGATTAGGAATTTTAATCTTGACAAATCCGATATATTTAAGTATAATGTTTATTTATATTAGAAATTTAAAGGGAGGATATGCAAATGGATTGGCAAAGTTTTTTGGAAGCTACAATCGGCCAATGGGAACTGCTTGTGCGTTTGCTTGTAGCCTGCGTATGCGGCTGTATCATCGGCGTTGAGCGAAGTTTCAGGCAAAAAGAAGCAGGCATCAGAACTCACGTCATCCTCGCACTCGGTGCGGCGCTTATGATGATTGTTTCAAAAGAAGGCTTCTACGATCTTGTAGCAAAGGGAATTGACGCTGACGGCTCTCGAATTGCTTCAAACATCGTTACGGGTATCTCGTTCCTCGGTGCAGGCGTTATATTTGTACGCGGCGGTTCAATCAAGGGTCTGACAACAGCGGCAGGTATCTGGGCAACAGCCGGTATCGGTATGGCGCTCGGCGCAGGAATGCATACCATCGGCATTGTGTGTACGTTCGGTATGATAATCATCCAGCTTCTGCTTCACAGATTTATGCCTTTCTCCGAAAATATGGAAACAAACATCATAACCATTAAGGTAACTGACGGCTCACAGAGTCTGGACCAGATAACGGAAGAGCTGACAAAAGCAGGCATTATGATTACGGGTATCCGCTTCAAAAAGCAAGACAACGGAATAACAAAGGCTGAGCTGACAGTACGCACAAAGAAAAAGACCTCAATGAAGGCTGTTCTTGAGCTTGTAAACAACAACGAAGCCATTCAGGAATTCACAATCGAAACTTAAAAGCAAAATAAAAAGCTCGAAATCCTATCGGATTTCGGGCTTTTTTGTTTCTTATGTATTTTATATGCCGAGCATCGCTTTAAAAGCAGCTATATAGCTCTGCGCTGTTTCTTCATTGCTGCTTTCCGCACAAACTCTGAGAAGCGGCTCTGTGCCCGAAAAACGGCAGATAACAAAGCTGTCATCCTCAAAATACACCTTACAGCCGTCTTCGTAATTAACACGAACAACTTCCTTGCCGAAATCGGGCAATGATCTGTCTTCGTAAATAACCTTCATTATTTCAGCCTTTTTCTCTGCGGCAAACTTCAGGTTATCCTCTACCATAACGTGCTTGCCGTAAACGCGTTCAAGCTCATCGGCAATCTCTGCGGGTGATTTGCCGGTAACGCTTATCATCTCGGCAAAAAGTGATGCGGCATAAACCGAATCCTTACCGTGAATATGACCTCTGACCGTAAGACCACCTGAGGATTCACCGCCGAGAAGAGCATCGACCTCATCAATCTTTGACGAAATATATTTGAAACCTACGGGAACTTCATAGCACTTCTCGCCGAAGCTTTCCGCAATCTTATCAAGCATATGGGTGGTAGAAAGGTTACGGACAACAGCACCTTTCCATCCCTTGTATTTGATAAGGTAATAGTAGAGCGCGCAGAGAATTTCGTTGGCATCAATATATCTGCCTGTACGGTCAATAATGCCGAGTCGGTCACCGTCACCGTCCATAGCTATACCGAAATCATACTCGCCCTTGATAACCATATCTTTGAGCAGGCCGAGAGTCTGTTCGGTGGGAGCAGGCATATCACCGCCGAAATAAGCATCTTTATTAAGGTTGATTGTATCAACCGTGCAACGTGCCGTATAAAGAATGACCTGAAGCGGATAGCTGCCCGAGCCATGCATTGTATCAAACAGCACACGAAGACCTCTGTCACGAAGTGCCTGCATATCAATAAGCTTGATAATATCATCAAGGAAATTATTGAAAGGATTGTGAAGATAAACTATCCTGCCGTCACTTACAGCCGAATCAAAACTGCAATACTCAACCTCGCCAAGCTCTTCGATAATCTGTTCAAGCAGTGCCGTTGTTTCAACATCGGCATCTCTGCCCTCATCGGTAAAAAGCTTTATTCCGTTATAGTTTGCAGGATTGTGGCTTGCCGTAATTTCAATTCCGTAATGCAGGCCTTTATCCTTAACCGTGTGCATTACAAGCGGAGTAGGAGCTGAGCGGTTGAGGAACCAGACCTCAA
>JAZRRT010000139.1:0-15849 GCA_045650985.1 Acutalibacteraceae bacterium
AAGAGGAACTGTTTTTTCTGAAATTTCAGCAACAACATTGTGTCTGTTAAGCGATGAATTCAGATCGGTAAATGCATAAGCACCAACATCGGCGAGACAATATCCGGTTGCATCAAGAGAATCAAACCGTTCAAGCAAGGATAAAACTGTCTTTTCAACAGAAGAAACGCCGATAAAATAACGCTTATTCTCTTTCACTGCGAATCCGGCTTCAGTAAACGGATTATCCTGAACTGCAAAATGACTTTTTCCGTTAAGGTTTTTCAAAGACGACGCTGAAGATTTGTCACTGATAAGATCAATATCGTAAAAAACGCTGAAATTCAGACCGGCAGCATACTGATCAAGTTTGTCTATACCGGATTTGCCGCCAAGCGAATCAATATCAGCGGCATCAGCGGCATTAACCGAATTGAGTCCGCCGGTAAGCGCGCCCGAATATCTGAGATAAACGTTATCTATACCTTTTGACTTAAGTCTGCCGAGAATATCAAGAGCCTGAGTATAATCGGTAAGCTCTTTAGAGGGAGCAAAGAACCCGCCGGTATCAACTTTACCGACAACATTGACAAGCAACGGCATATAATCCGTTACCTCGACACTGCGTGTTGAAAGAGTGTAATTTCTGATAAGCTGTTCACGGCAGGCAGCAGCTATGCCCGCATAGGTAGCGTTTGCACCGCTGAGGAATCGGAAACATACAGATACGGTATCGTAACCCATAGGCTCAGAATAACGAAACTCATTACTCTCAGCATCCGTTTCGGTTAAAGAAACGGCAAATCTGGGACCTACACGGTTATAGCCGTTACCGTTTTCGGCTTTGTTTGCGTTGATTGACGCTATTACATCACCGTTTTCGATAACTGCGGCATAAGCATCACTGCCGCTCTTCATACCGTATGCCGCAACAACGGATGTAAGCTCAGAGTTACCGCCTATGTCATTACCGTAAACAGCTATATTTACGGGTTCAACCTTTTCATCGGATGCCGTATCGATAATTGCACCGCTGCCGTCGGGAACAAGAATATAATCACCCTCAACAGCATTGTTATCGGCACCGAAATATTCAAGGAAACCAACGTTTAAAAGCACATCGTCCTTATCACCGAGGTTGTTCCAGTTGAGTGTAGCGTAGAAACAACCGTCCTTAAGAGAATATGTAGCTGTAACTTTGTAAAGAATATGTCCTTTTGCGGCATTTTTATATGCTTCATCCGTAGCGCCCAGATCAATATTCTTAAGCCATTCGCTGTCTTCTGTAATAAGATACGTCACGATAAAGTCAGTTCCGACCTTTTCCGTATACGTTCCGCCGACGGCAAGGCTGTTATCCTGGGAGTTAAGAAGATATTTCTTATCATTGTGAATAACTTCAAGCGAAACAACCTGAGCTTCGCTGTTGCCTGTATCCCCTTCGGAAATCTGTGGCAGAGCTGTCCAGAGCTTACTGTTTTCACTATTCGAAACTCGAACACAAACAGCACTGCTGTTTTCATCGAAAAGAAGAGTAATAAGCCCCGAAGTATCAACCTCTGTTAAGTTTTCCGCTGTGCAACTGTGTATCAACGCATCACCCGACTGCGGATAAACAGGTTCAACCGACGCATCGATAGTGCCTATCTTCACTTTGCTTGCAGAACAACCAAAGCAGACAGACAATATTGCAACACACATAATCACTGAAATAATTGATTTTAATCTTCTGTTCAAGTGTCTGTTCTCCTGAATAATAATTTTAATTATCAAACCAACGCGTGAAAATCCTCACACGGTCGGTCAGCTTTTAAATCTGTAACCTGTACCCCAGATAGTTTCGATAAACTGTATACCTTCAGAGTTTTTGTTGATTTTATCTCTGATTCTGTTTATGTGGACAGTTACAGTAGATGTTTCGCCTATTGAATCATAGCCCCAGATTTCATAGAAAAGATCGCCTTTGCTGAAAACAATATCGGGGTTAGAGGCAAGATACCAAAGCAAATCAAACTCTTTGTTGGTCATAACAACGTCAACACCGTCAACACAGACTTTACGAGAACTCTTATTGAGTCTGAGACAACCGAAATCCAGATCATCCGGAGCACTGTTTTTTTTCGACGATATGATGTTGTAGCGCTCAATTCTTGCCGTTACTCTGGCGGCAAGCTCCCTGAAATTGAATGGTTTCGTTATATAGTCATCCGCACCGAGCGAAAAACCCTCGATAACGTAATCAGGCTCCTGCTTGGCAGTTACGAAAAGAACAGGGGTATCTTTTGTTGCTCGAAGTCTTTTGCAAAACTCAAATCCGTCGAGACCGGGAAGCATAACATCAAGAATAATAAGGCTGTAATCGTTCTGCAAAGCAGCACCGTAGCCGCTCAGACCGTCGTAACACAAATCGACCTCATACCCTTTTGCTGTAAGATACTCGCGTTCAAGATCAGCAATCGTATTATCATCTTCAACGATTAATATTTTTTCGTTCATAGTTCAGTTCTCCTGTTTAGACCAGTTTTACAGGCTTATCGTCAGAACGACGCAAAAGAGCATATACAGTCAAACCGTTGCCGTTGTTTTTTGCCCACAGCTTTATGTTATTAAGGCTGAGAATTTGTTTGACAATAAACAGACCGAGACCGCTTCCTTCTTTTGTGTTTCTTCTGGCAGTATCACCGCGGTAAAACATTTCAAAAATCATATTTTCACTGCCGGGCTCTACTCCGACACCGTTATCAATAATTGAAAACAGTATCGTTTCATCATCGTCATCTTCCAACAAAATTTTGATTTCGCAGTCGCAATCCGGCTTTTTGTACTTTACGGAATTGTTGATAAGGTTTGCAACAGCACGTTTACAGCTTTTTACATCAATCATCGAAACGGGTGGCTTTTTGCATTTGTTTTCGAATATGATGGTTATATTGTCAACATTCAATGTAAGATTAAGATCGAACACATAAGCATCAAGCACTTGTGAAATATCTATCGGCTGCATATCCATCTTTATATCGGTTTCATTATATTTTTCAATTGCAGCCAAACTTTTGAGCATAATGTTAATGTCTTCCGTGTTACGCAAAATCATTGAAGCAAGACGTTTTACGCTCTTTTCATCGTCAACCATACCGTCCTCTATCATTGAGGCACAGCCGTTTATACGGGTAATGGGTGTTGCAATATCGTGCATAAGACCGCTGAAGTAAATCTGCTTTGCAGCAATTGCAATCTGCTCATGCTCACGATAATCGCTGAGCTGCACGCGAACACGCTCAACCGCTTTAAAAAGGTCGCCGATTTCGTTATCGGCATTATGTGAAACATTTTCCTCATAATTACCTTGAGCAAAATTGTTGATATGCCGTTCTATTTCACGAAGTGGTGAAACTATTGTAACGTCAACCCTATGCTCAAACCAGCGTCTGAGAATAAGTAACAGAATAACAACAATAACATTGAGCGCAGAAACACCGCCCATCATAATGAACGTACCTGTCGACAGCGGCTCATAATGCGGCGAAATGATTATATATACCAAGCCGACAATCAGACAGATATTAACTGCAATAACAAAAATTGCAACTGCAACAACAATTGAAAAAACTGTACTTTTGATAAGGGTCGGCTTCTGATTTTTATTATTTTTTCTCATAATATCAATACTTACCCGTTGACAGTTCAAAATAACAAATCATATTATCAACGTTAATTTTTTTGCCGTCATCGGTTACAGCCGTACCGCTCATACGACCGAACAATACTTTTTCGCTCTGCCTGACAACAGATAAATCGTGTTCGTTTTCACAGCAGAAAATCGGTTCAATCTTCATTTCGAAATGTTTATCGTTTGATTTAACGATAACGGGTTTGCCGTCATCCTTCATCGGATAATCAATAAACACCTTATCGAGCTTGTGACAAATACCGTCATAAAAGAAGGCGTTTTCCGTAGCGTAATCAGTATTACCCAAACCGTATCCTATATTGAAACCGAACGGCTTTCCTTCAATCAATGTACTTCCCGTACAAAATACTCGTCTGCTATTGCTTGTCCAGACTCCCCTGCCCCAATCAAGCGCGGCGAAATCGCAAGAGGAATCAAAAGTATACATTTCTGAGTTTACGGTAACGGTTCCGCTCACGGGAATACAAACTGTGCTTTGATTGCAGTAAAACTGTGAATTATCATCATTCATAGGAATAAGAACACACAGTGAATCTGCAGAGGAATCGTATGCGGCGTGAACATTGACCTCAATGTCAGCATCGAAAACGTGCGAATACTTGCAATAGAGATGACGGTCACCGGGATTTACAAGATACATAAAATCGCAGAAAATGCCTTTCACAACGCTGCTTCCGCTTTCACTTGTGCGAGAGAGCGAAATTTTACCGCCTGGAAGGAATTTCGGATTAAAGCAGTCATATCTTACGCGGTTTTTAATATCATAAAAACAAGCGCTAACCTGACCTTGTGCTCTTTTGTCGGCAAGATGCATTGTTAACGCATAATCACCGCTTGAACTGATAAGAATATAACTGTCCCATTCTCTCATCTTCATTCTTTCGAGCCTGATATTCTCGGGATGATAGTCAAAAAGCAGCTTTGTTGCCCAGCCCGACTCAACTATTTTGCCATCGGAATCGGGAAGAAGCTGTAATTCGGTAAGCTTATTCTGCATAATGATACCTCCGAAACTAAAGATAAAATAATGGTGAAAATTAATGGAAAAGTTTAAAGAATATTCGTTTGTTTATTTACTTGGTGCTGTGATATACAGCCTGCTGGAAGTGGCATTCCGCGGATTTACCCACTGGACAATGGCGCTCACGGGCGGACTTGCATATCTTCTGATTTACATTATGAACATCAAAGCAAAAACAAGGAGCCTTGTTGTGCGGTGTCTTGTAGGTTGCGCAATAATCACGACACTGGAATTTATAGTAGGCTGTATAGTTAACAGAAAATTCAATATGAGCGTATGGGACTATTCAGACCAACCGGGGCATATACTTGGTCAGATATGCCCGCTGTTTTCCGCTATATGGTTTTTGATAAGTTTCCCGGCAATGCTTCTGTCGTTTTTTATCAAGGGTAAACTTTTTTCAAAAAGCAGCAAATAAACTGCTGTTAACTGTTCTTGAAATAATTTACAAGACCGTTAACTGTTGCCTGTGCAAGAGCATTCTGGTTTTTATCGCTGACAAGTGCGTTACATTCCGTAACGTTGGTAACAAAACCGTATTCGATAAGAACACTCGGACACTCTTCTACACGGGTTACTCGGAAGCCCTTAAATTTTGTACCCTTGTTAACTTTTGAAGCCATAGTTGAATTATTTGCATATATCTCGTTTTTATAGGCATAAACTATGCTGTCACTGAGATAATATGCGAGAGGATAAGAATAACTCTTATAGTAGTATGCCGTTGTACCCGATGCACTTGCAGAGGTACTTGATGCGTCACAATGAATCGAGACGAATACGTCGGGATTTTTTGCACGGCAAAGCGCCGCTCTCGAATCAAGGTCGAGTGATTTTGACGATGAGTTGCGCGTCATTATTACAGTCGCGCCCATTGCCTCAAGTTTTGCCTTGACCTTATTTGCAATTGCAATGTTGATTGTTTCCTCATAAACGTTTCTGCTTCCTACAATTGCCGTGCCGATAGCGCCGGGGTCATTACCGCCGTGACCCGGATCAAGCATAATAACCTTGCCGCTCAAAGAGGAATTTGTGCGCTCTTTGACAGAAAGCGTAAGCGTACCGTCGCTGTTGTAATAATACTTGATACCGTAGAAACCGCCTTTTTTCTTGAGGGAAAGCCTCAACGTAACCGAACCGTCGCTGTTTTTAATCCACTGTGCTTTTGAAATTACCGAAGAATTGACCGAAGGTGCGGTATCAACCTTTGTTGTGTGGAAGAAAACAATATCAACATATTCTGCCGTGTAACTCTTGATACTGTATGGTCTGCCCTCAGTCTGTGTGTAGAATGACTGAGGATACTCGCGAACGTTAAAAGGCACCTTCCACTTCATTGTAAGTGTAATTTTGGTTTCATCGGATTCCTTAGTTACGCCGACGGTGCGAATTTCATTTGACGGCATATTGTAACCTGCTGAAAGATACTCAACATCTTTTTTGTATACACGTCTGCCCGAAGCGAGAACGTAATACTGTATTCCGTCGAACGAACTTGTATTGACTACATAATCAATAGTACCTTTAGGCAATGCCGTAAAATACGGAACGGAAACATCGTTCATTGTAGTGGCAGGCAGCGTTTCGGAATAATCATTCTTAACAACAATCATCTTGGACTTGCCCGAAACGCCGTTGTTTTTATACGGAGTCAACAGTTCAAATATCTTGGGAGGATTAGTCGTTGCGGGTTTTTGAGTAGTGGTAACGGTTGTTGAAGGATTTGTAACAACCGATTCATCTGATTCACCCGTAACGTCTTCGAGCGAAGGAATAGTGGTGGCAGGAATAGTATCGGTCGGGAAAGTAGTCAAATCCTCTGTCGGGGGCACGAAAACCTGTTTCGCATTGACCGTAACACTTGCCGCTGTTTTTGATTCTGTCAAGCCTTGATACGTTGCCGTAACCTTGACAGAACCGAGACTTTTATCGGTTGAACCTGATTCAGGCAAGGTAAAAGAACCGACAAAAGTTGTGTAATCGGAGCCTTCGTCCGAAGAATCACCATCAGAATAATCATCCGAACGGACAAGCTTGACAGACATACCGCCAAGCGTTGCAGTAACAGAAGCAGACTTGTGAGCTTCCGCTATAACGTCAAGAACCGCAGCACCCGGAGCAGTAACGTTGCCCTGAGGCGAAACGGAATTAATAAGCTTCATCTTGTAGGTTATGGTATAGGTAACTTTTTTGCCGTTATGCTCAAAAACAAATACATTTTCACCCGGCTTCAGAGTTTCCTCAAGCGAAAAATATCCGTCATCAACCATTGTAACGGTTTTTCCGTTAACCGTAAGCGGCTTTGTAATATCTCCTGTACCGACAAATGACACATGTGACTGATTGGTTTCAAACTTGTCCTTCTTGGGAGAAGAAATTATAAGTTCCTTGAAGAAGTCTTTCATAATTCCGCTGGTCATATATTCCGTAATGGCATTGCGCAGTTCAGCGTTGCCGTTAAGTGAGCCGTAACGGTAGAAAGAATAGCCTGATGAAGCAACCATTGCGGCAGAAGAAAACTGCTTCATAATTTCTTCGGGTTTCTCATAACCCTTCAGGTTGCCTACAAGCTCAGTGTGAATACAAAAAACGTTATCCTTGGTAGTGCCGTCTGCATAAGCTGAAAGATAATCGGTGTATTCACCCGCAACAGATGAAGAAGGAATGGTAATATCGATATATTTATAGTCGAATACGTCTGCGCTGCAAACGGGAGCATACTGCTTTTCAGCTTTAGCATAAACGCCAAGGTAGATAGTATCGTCAATAGCGCGGATAGTTTTTGCGGCTGTTGCAACCTCGTTGATTGCAGCACCGTCGGCAGGAGCAATAAGCAAGGAATCAACTCCTGTACCGCACAAGGAGGATGCTGCCTGCTCATTGGCAACGCCAGACTTGACAACAGTGTCCGAGCCTATCATATAAACACTGAAAAGGTTGTTATTTTTTGCCTGAGTAGCAAGCTGAGCTGCCTCTGACAAATCACAACCGCTGATAACAACTGTATTAAATCCCCAGGAAGCGATATCGGAAACTGCCTTGAAAGCTGATTCAAGGTCAGTATAGTCTGTTCCTTTTTCAAGCACGACGGCACTCATTCCGCCGTAGGGACCCTCAACGTCAGTTATATAAACCGAGGGCGTGTTGACAATTTGCTCCGTTGTTTCCTCGGGCGAAAACAGATTTGCAATTTTGGGAAATACGCCGCCCAAATACAAACCAAGTGTAACCACACCAATAACAATAACAGCGACACAAGCCGCCATTCCTATCTTCTTTCCTGTTTGTCTTTCCATTTTTAATTCCCCATAATCCACGTAATTGCAAGGTAAAATCAGATACAATTTAACAGGTTAATTATATCATACCAACAGTTATATTACAACTATTTTATTATAATAAAAGAAATTATTTTAAGTAAGCATACGAAAACAGAACATAACCGCAATAGCCTGTTTTTCTTGCGCAATCTACCTGATTTTTTATTACGTTACCGTCATAAATCCACTCATCAGCGCCCGATCCCGCAAGGGAATCCTTACTCCCCTGCTTATAAAGCGCAAGTCCGCACACAAGGGCAGCACCGTTACCTTTATCAAGTTTTTTCCAATCTGCGGCAACATCTTCAAATGGCATATTCTCGTGCTCAAAACCGTAATAAATCTGAGGAATGATTATATCAGCGTAACCGTTGCTTTTCAGCCACAGTTTAACATCCGCATAGTGAGTATTAATGTTTTTATCGATGTCACCCGACGGACTTATACTGAAAACCTTGTCTTCATAAGTGTGAACAAGAGAATAAATTGAAGCAACCAAAACATTTACGTTTTCACGTCGCCACTGAGCAAGTTTCAGTTTGCCGCCGCTGTTACAATAAGTTTCATAACTTTGTTTATCAAAATTTTTATCGGTCGCAGGATAAAAATAATCGTCTATATGAATGCCGTCGACATCATAATTATCGAGTATTTCACGAACACCGCCGAGAATAGTCTCTCGCGCCAAATCGGACGAAGGATCAAAATAAGCGCCATCAGATGTAAACACTACGCAGTCTTTGTATTTGCTTTGTTTGGCAATGCTTTTTTCAGGCAATAAATCAGGTTGATTTTTGCTTGAAAGACGGTAGGGATTAATCCAGGCGTGAACATCATAATTACGCTCGTGCGCAAGGTCTATAAATGTTTTTAAAACGTCAAAATCGGGAGTTTTGCCCGATTTTGTAAGTACATACTCGGAATCGGGATAAATCTCCGAAGGATAAACAGAATCACCAAACGGTCTTACGTGGATAAAAACGGTATTAAGACCATTTGAATCACAGATGTCAAGCATCTTTTCTACACTGTCAACATAATCTTTTTTGCCGTTACCTATCATTCCTGAAAGTTCATAACACGTAAGCCATACACCGCGTATATCATATTCATTTTCAGATACCTGCACTGCAGTCGTTTCTTCCTCCTGCTTATCGTTTTTTTCGCAAGCAGAAAGAAAAATCAGTAAACAACTCAGTAAAATTAACAGCATTCTTTTTAATCTCATCGTAAACTCCTCGTCAAATTTATTGACAATAACAGAATAATATATTAATATTAAAGAAATATAAACGCAATTTGAAAGGCGGTTTATAACCGTTTGGTGAAAAAATGCCCCAAAAACTTATTTTAATAGCTCTTGCATACGCACTTGTTGCAGCATTCGCGATAATCATAACAATATACGATAAACGCGCCGCGCGCAAAAGAAAGAGAAGAATTCCCGAAAACTTCCTTATGCTTGTTGCAATCGGCGGCGGAGCGTTGCCGATGCTGATAACAATGAAAACAATTAACCACAAAACACAGCACAATAAATTTATGCTCGGTCTGCCCGCCGTAATACTGATTCACGTATTAGGCATAATCGGAGTAATGTTCTTAAAGTACACGTAAATTCAAATAAACAGCCAAATAGCGGCTGCTTTACAGACATAAGTGCAAAACGCTTATGTGCATAAAGCAGCCGCTGTTATTTTTACTTATTCCGCTTGTGTTTGCTCTTCGGGAGGAATGTAGGGCACAGCAGTTTTTTTAACGTCCACCCTATCGTACATACGCATAAACCTGACAGAAACCCGTGTCATCTTGCCGCAATAAGGACACTTGAAGATTGTACGGAAGAATCTGTTGGAATACTTCCACTCCTTTAAACGTTGAGCATTAACTCTGCAATCCGGGCAAATATAGGTCAGCTGCTTTTTATCTATAAGCGGATTTTTAAGGTTGCTGATGGGATGCGGCTTAAACGCGAGCTTTGCATAAAACTCCGTGCCGCAAGGTCTGATATAATCCTGAAGGTCATTAAAGTCAAAAACACGTTTCAGACATTCGGCACTTAGTCTGCTGTCATCAAGTGCCCTGTGAAGCGAATAATCATCCCCGTCAATTGATAAAGCTTCAGCCGCCTTACCAAGACCAATCTGCTGACCTTTTTCCGTTGGCACTTTGCGCTGAACAAAGGTCTGCAAATCAACGTAATGTGTAAGGAAAGGGATATACGCAATACCATTGAGATACTTATAGTTTTCAATAAGCACCCTTATATCGCCGTCACCCCATGTAAGAATAACTGTGGGCTGAGCGCCTATCCATTTGCGAAACGAGGAGAAAACCTGAGTAAAAGGTTCACCGCCGAGCACATCGTCATTGGTAATATTTGTAAGTTTTTTGACACTTCCTCTGAGTCTTTTGCCGATACTCGGTTTAACAAAGCTCGAAAATGAGGATATTTCGTTGAGGTCTTCATCAAGCTTTACGGCACCGATTTCAATGATTTCATTAATAAATCCTTTGATTTTTCTGCCGTAAACATTGTTCCATTCAAGGTCAAAAACTACGTACTGCATTATGAAGAAACCTCACTCCTTTTCAATTTATTTTTCAGAATAAAGCGCCGCTATATCGGCCGCACGTTGTGCCACAACGGCACGAAGCTGTAAAGGACGCAAAACCTCGACGGAATTGCCGTACTGCAAAACCCAGGACAAAAATCCTTCACCTGTTACAACGTTGATTTCTGCCGTAAAATTATCGGCGTTTCTTGAAGAAAAACGGATGTTTTCGCCAAACCGCTCAACAATTTCTTCAAGGAATCTGTTTGCACAACGAAGAGTTACCTTCTGTTCAGTGCCGGAAAACATATTGAATAGCTTACCCGCATAATCAGCAGAATCAAAACTGTCTTTATAGTCGCACACCTCTTTGAAGTGACGCCACTGCTCATCGGTGCAAGTAACACTTTTCATTCTGTCAATTCTGGCGTGCATAAGGTTATCGTAATTTTCGTTGTTGCAAACGAGATAATAATGGTCGTTAGACCAGATAAGCGCATAGGGGCTTACGGTAAACTCCCTCTCATTCAACACAGGCTTAAGATCATCGGAAACGCTGAGGTTTGAATAGGTAAACTTAACTTTAAGGCGCTTTGCGATTGCATTATGAAGAACATCGATAGTGTAATATATCTCTTCATTCTTGCGCTTATGACCCTTATCGACGTAAACCTGAGATTTCAGCTTCTTTGCCTGAGGCTCGCTCAATAACGAACCCATTTTGTTGACAAGAGCATCGGTTTTTTTGACTGTTATGAATTTTGCCGCGCGCACGGCATCAATCATAAGCCTGACTTCGGCCTCTTCAAAATCGCGTGAAGCAAGGAAAAAGCCTGCTTTCGGACTTCTTGTGCAAACAATATCATAACCTGCAAACTTAAGTGCATCAATATCCGAATAAAGTGCCTTACGCTCAACGTCGAAACCGTTTGAAACAAGATGCTCTATTATCTGAGAGGCAGAATAAATATGCTCCTCATCCGTATGAGTCTTAAAAAAATCTGCAAGGGCAATCAAACGACGTTTACCGTTGTTCATATCATCACCGCATAAATCAATTATTTAGTAACTCTAAAATATTATTATATTAAGCGTAACCGTTATTGTCAATAATCACAGAGATTATTTATTCAGATTAAGCGCAAGACCGATTACGTTTTTTGCAGTACGCTGAAGTTCGCCGAGAGTTATGCCGCCGGATTTTCCGTAGGTTTTAAGAAGTGTACCGTCAGGCTTTCTTTTACCCGTGCGACCTCCGCCCGGCATAAGCACGTCAACCTGCGAACGGACACGGTAGGCATTGTCCCTGAGGTTCGGAAATTCAGGACTTGCGCTCTTTCTCATCCACCAATCGGTCATAACCATGCCCTTGTAGCCCCATTCCTTACGAAGAACAGTAGTACAAAGCTCATAATTGTAGTGTCCCCAGACACCGTTAATCTTGTTATACGACGTCATAATACACTTGGGCTTTGCCTCTTTGACACAGATTTCAAAACCCTTGAGATAAATTTCGCGAAGCGCTCTTTCTGAAACACGCGAATCGTTATGGCATCTGTTGGTTTCCTGATTGTTGCAGGCAAAATGCTTGGGACAAGCGCTCAAACCGCTTGCCTGAACACCTCTTACAACACATGCGGCAATTTTACCGCTTACAAGCGGATCTTCAGAAAAATACTCGAAATTTCTGCCGCAAAGAGGACTTCTGTGAATGTTCATGCCGGGCGCAAGAAGGACATCAGAACCCTTTACAGCCATTTCTTTGCCAACGAGAGTATAAAGCTCCTCAACAAGCTCTTCGTTAAACGTAGAGGCAAGGATAGCTCCGATAGGAAGAAGCGAACAGCTCGCACGAAGTCTGATACCAGAAGGTCCGTCAGTTGTTGTAATGGCCGGAATCCCCTTGTTTCTCAAAGATTCAAGCACACCGCCGAGCGTGCCTGCATTACCTTCGGCGCCTAGCGGACTGTTCATAACATAATCTCCGCGGCTGATTGCTTCAAGCTCAGTAAGGTTGAGCTGCGAAACAAAAACATCAAGAGAAATTATACCCTCTTTTACGTCAGAAAGCTTATATCCCTTATCTCCTGTTATTGTATATCCGCGCGGTTTTTCATCCAGAATAATTTGTCTGAGATTTGTTTCGCTTTTAGGAGTATAGTGCTTTTCGGGAGTCTTTTTGCCGTCAGTTAACTTGTAGCCGTCAATTCTGTAAAAAGGTTCCTTTACGGCAGAAACCTGAGTAAGCTGCTCGATGCACTTTGTCTTTGCCGCCTCAAAAGAGGCACAAGACTCTGCTTTGTTGCAATCAGTACCGACATAAAGTGTATATTTACCCTTTTCAAGCACCCATGCGTTTTTATAGCCGGTAACGCCGCTGTCATCATAAGAAGCAAAGCAAACAGTCGGAACGACAATTTCAAGCTCCTGCGATTCTGACGGAGCAAGAAGTCCGGTCTTTTTAAAGCCGACAAGTTGACGGTCGGGATTGACAAGCGAAGTACCTTCAGCAGAGTAATACACCTGAACTGTTTCCTTGCCGCTGTAAGTATCTGAAATGTTTTTTACAAGAACTTTTACAGTTGTTTTGTCTTCGGAGCTATCAACATTAAGACATTCAATCTCAAAATCAGCATAACCGAGACCAAAACCGAAAGGATACCTGACCTTTTCCGGTGCAAAGGTTGAAAAATATCTGTAACCTACGAAAATATCTTCTGTGTAATTATTGAATTTTTTAGCGCCGAAATCAGCAGAAGACGGATAATCGTCAAATGAGTGAGCAACAGTATCCGTCAGCTTACCTGATGGCGAAATCTTGCCGCTGAGCAGGTCTGCAAGAGCATTACCGCTTTCCATACCGCCCTGCCATGAAATAAGCACAGCGCCTATTTTTCCGTCAAATTCATCAATCCAGGAAAAATCTATTACACTGCCGATATTGAGAACAATGACAACGCTCTCAAACTTATCAGTAACCATACGGATAAGCTTCTTTTCCTCAGCAGTTAGATAATAACTGCCTTCTTCAAGCGCGTTTTCTCTGTCTTCACCCGATGAGCGGCCGATAAAAACAACAGCGCGATTGCTATCACGAGAAGCTTCGTTAACCATATCTGCATTAAACGGCATTTCGGGAAAATAACGCGGCCAACGTCCCCAGACGCCTTCATCTACGGGGTTTTCAGAACACCATTTTACATATTTGTCCGCAAGCTTATTGTTAATTTGCAAACCGTCGCAAGCTTTGAGGCCTTCGAGATAATTAACCGTATAAGGCTCATTTACGTCACCGCCGGAACCGTAACCGACAAAGAAAGTTTCAATCTGATTTCTGCCAAAAAGAGCGACATTATCATCAGCTTTAAAAGGGAGAACACCGTTGTTCTCAAGAAGAACTGCACCCTCTGCCGCAACTTTACGGATAAGCTCAGGCATTCCGGGAGTTACACTTTTATCGGTTTTATCGCCGCCGCCCTGATTCTGGGCAAGGGAATTAGCTACTTTACCGGCAAGATTATAGACTTTTCTCTTGATTTTTTCGCTAAATTTCATTTTATTCACCTCGAAAAACTTTTAAGTTTGGCACGTTTGAGCGCCATAACAATAACAGGCACTAAAACCAACTGAAGTATTATACCCGGCACAGCCTCCGTGAAAGCGCCTGCAAGAAACAGATCTAACGAAAACCGAGTATAACCCAGACCGTAAATTATAAAACGCACAAGCCCCCACACAAGTCTGCCCGAGAGCATAGAAACAACAAGATTTATGTAGACAAAAACGTTTTTATCCGGTAACCGTTTGTTAAGCAAACCCGTCATAAATCCGTAAACAGCAAGCTCAAAAGCCATTGAAAAAGCCTGAGGAAACAGCGGCGGAGCTGTAAAAATAAACGAACGAAGAATCGGCGCTGCCGCTCCGACGAGTAAACCGTACTGCCAACCTGCAAGATAACCGCAAAGCAAAACGGGAATGTGCATAGGACACAGCATATTGCCGATTTCAGGAACCTGACCCGTAATAAAAGGCAACAACATACAAAGAGCCAAAGAAACGGCTGAAACAGTAAGTTTTTGGACATTCTTATTAACCATAACCGACATTATCCTGCCTCCCATACACAAAATTCAAAAAAGGCAGAGAACAGAACACTGCTCTCTGCCCTATAAGCAATTGAGAAATTATTTAACCATCTTTGCGATTTCGTCAGCAAAGTTGTCCTCACGCTTCTCAAGGCCTTCGCCCTTACCGTAACGGATAAAGCCTGTAACCTTGATATCAGCGCCGAGCTTCTTGGAAACGTCAGCAACATAGCCTGCTACTGTGCCGTCGAAGAGGTCGGAACGAACGAATGCCTGATCAAGAAGGCAGATTTCCTTGAGCTGCTTCTTAATACGGCCTTCAACTGCGCCTGAGAAAATCTTGTCATTGACATACTCTTCCTTACCTGCAACAGCAAGCTGTGCAAGTGTAGCAACTGCTTCCTTGGAAAGGAAGTTGAAGAGGAAGTTGTTGTTCTTCTGCTCCTCGTAAGCCTTGATGTCTTCATCGCTGAAGTGCTTCTCGTTGCAAGCTGTCTCAAAGAGCTTTCTGAGAATGGGCTTGGGAAGAGACTCGGGCTTGTTGAGTGAGCTGTCAATTGTGATTGACTTCATCTTTGCAAGCTCGTCATCAGAGATGCACTCTTTGCTGAGGTACTCGGGATTCATTGCTGCAACCTGCATAGCAATGTTCTTACCCATAGCAACAAACTCAGCGTTGTCAGCTGCAAGATCTGTATCGAACTGAACAAGAACACCAACGGAACCGCCGCCGTGGATGTATGTTGCGCAAACACCCTCAACTCTCTCGAAACGGCGAACCTTCTGGTTCTCACCGATGGAGAGAATGTTATCCTGAAGGTTCTCCTGAACTGTTCTGTCGCTGCCGTCAAGCTTGCAAGCAAGAAGAGCCTCGAGATCAGCGGGAGCTTCATTGATAACTGTGTTTGCAACGGACTTTACGAAGCTTGTGAACTTATCGTTCTTAGCAACGAAGTCAGTCTCTGCGTTAACTTCAACAAGAACACCAACGTTCTTGTCAGCATCGTAGTAGGGGTAAACCATACCTTCAGCAGCAATTCTGCTTGCCTTCTTTTCAGCAGCAGCAAGACCCTTTTTTCTAAGGAATTCAATTGCCTTCTCCATATCACCGTCTGTTTCGGTGAGAGCCTTTTTGCAGTCCATCATACCAACACCGGTCTTCTCACGAAGAGCCTGGACATCTTTAGCTGTAAATGCC
>JAZRRT010000140.1:0-22144 GCA_045650985.1 Acutalibacteraceae bacterium
CCCGGATATTGGGTCGGTAACGGCAGACGTCCGATGAGCATTCAGAACGAAAACGTCAACGTAACGGTTTAGAAAATTCCGACCAAAAAACGTCTTGGCGAATCGGGCATTGCGGCTGTGACCCACGCATATATGCCCAAGGATTTTTACGATGAGTTTGAGCTTGACGGCAACACGGTTTTTGCAAGAAAAAACAGTGTATTTGTTGCTTTTGTCGCAAACGGTGAGCTTGAATTCAAGCCGTTTGACGAAAAATCCGCAAACGGAGTGCTCAAGGGCAGAAAGTTCCCCGACGGTGTTAAGTTTGAAAGCGAATTTGACCTGTGCAGATTCGGTGAAGGCTACCACGTTTATGTTACCGAGCTTTCCGATTCGGAAAAAGAAACGTTTGATGATTTCAAATCGAGAATAAGAGGTAATACCGTTCAGTTCGGCGATGACGGCTTTGTGAAGTATTGTACAGAGTCAGGTGAGGTTGAAGTTTCTTATGACGGCACGTTTAACGTTGACGGTAAGCCTGCCGCAAAGGAGTTTGCACGTTATGACAGCAAATTCTGCCGCGCAGAAAGAAAAGCGGAATTGATAAAGGTTGACAGCGGCAAACACCGACTGTTGCTTGATTTTAAAAACGCAGAAAGGGAATTCTGATATGTATAAAACAAGTGAAGTTATAAAAAAGCTCGATAAACCCGTTCTTACTCATAAGGATATGCCTTATAACTCTGCTCTTATATTCAATGCGGCTGTTGAAAAATATAACGGAAAATACGTTATGGTGTTCCGTAACGATTACGGACCTACAGAAAAAACTTACCCCAAAGTACGCTTCAAATCCTCTGTTGGATTGGCAACAAGTGATGACGGTATAAACTGGAAAGTCAGTGAAAAAACCATTTTTGATAACAAAAATCTTTTGCCGGAGGATGAAATTACAAGACTCTACGACCCGAGAATTACAATTATAGACGGCAAGCCGTATTTATGTATGGCTATGGATACCCGTCATGGCGTGAGGGGTTGTATTGCTGAAATCGACGACGATTTTGAGAAAATAAATATTATCAGTGCTTCGGCACCCGATAACCGCAATATGGTGCTTTTCCCCGAAAAAATCAACGGCAACTTTGTTCGCCTTGAAAGACCGATGCCTGTTTACAGCAGAGGCTGTGACAGATTTGATATATGGATTTCAGAGTCGCCCGACCTTGTTTACTGGGGCAAGTCAAGGCTTGTTATGGGTGTTGAGGACGTGCCGTTTGCAAACGATAAAATAGGTCCTGCTGCACAGCCGATAAAAACGGACAAGGGCTGGCTTGCAACTTTCCACGCTGTTGAGCTTGATACCGAAAGAGGCAAAAACGGCTGGGAAGACAAATGGCAGAAGCAATATTACGCAGGTATAATGCTGCTCGATCTGAATGACCCTTCGAAGGTTATAGGCAAATATAATAAGCCTCTGATAGTCTGCGACAGAGATTACGAGACCGAAAACGGATTCCGTAAGGACGTAATATTCCCGTGCGGCAACGTGCTTGAGGATAACGGCGAGGTTAAAATTTACTACGGTGCATCCGATACTGTGGAATGTATGGCAACCGCACACGTGGATGATCTGATAAGGCTTTGCCTTGAAGAAAACTGATTGCCGCTTGCGTTAATATATGTTTAAAAACCGCAGGAAGGTGCTACGGTGCACATATCTGCGGTTTTTGTTATTAATAAATATCTGACACTCTTTTATCAGGGCGTTTTTTATGATACAATACGCGTATAAGTTTTTGCGAGGTGTTAATATGATAAGCTTTAAACAGAACAACGAAATTACATACGACGATAAAGACCTTATGGAAGAAAATTCCTTTATCGGTGCAGAGGTTGAAAGAAATCCGATTCCGCTTTTCAAAGATATACGGGATAAGCTTCCGCAACCTGTATGGGAAAACCATAAGGACTATATAGACTGTTATTGGAAGGTGTGGGAGATTGCGTTCAAAAATCTCTATCAGCCAAAAGAAGATACGGGATTTATCGCAAATTACATTGACGCCGCATTTAACGGCTGTATTTTTATGTGGGACTCTGCGTTTATGCTTATGTTCGGAAAATATGCCGACAGAATTTTCAAATTCCAGAAGACCTTTGATAATTTTTACTCTCATCAGCACAAGGACGGCTTTATCTGCCGCCAGATTGAAGAGGATACAGGCAACGACGTTTTTGCACGACATGACCCCGCATCAACAGGTCCCGAGGTTATGACCTGGTGCGAATGGGAGTATTATCTTAATTTCGGCGACAAAGAAAGGCTGGCAAGAGTATTCCCTTGCCTTTTGGCATATCACCAGTGGATGCAGGAGCATTTCACCTGGCGTGACGGCACGTATTTCTCATCGGGCTACGGCTGCGGTATGGATAATTGTCCGCGACTTGACGAGAAATATCACGTTTGTTACAGCCACGGCCATATGGTGTGGGTGGATGCTTGTATGCAGGAGCTTAACGCCTGCAACCTGCTCATAAAAATGGCAAAGGAACTGGGCAGGGAAGAGTTTATTCCCGAGCTTCAGCAGGAGAGCGAGCATCTCTTCAAGGTCATAAACGAAAAGCTCTGGGATGAAAAGACACAGTTTTATTACGACCTTAAAAATGACGATACCTTTAACGGAGTCAAGCACATCGGTGCTTTCTGGGCGTTGCTTGCAAAATGCGTGCCCGACGGCAGAAAAGAAGCGTTTATCGCACACCTCAGCAATGAAGATGAATTTAAAACAGAGCACAGAGTGCCGACGCTTTCAAAAGACCACCCCGAATACAACAGAAAAGGCGGTTATTGGTGCGGCTCGGTATGGGCGCCGACAAACTATATGGTGCTCAAAGGTCTTGATGCCTACGGAAAATACGACCTTTCCTATGAGATTGCCTGCACTCACCTTGATGCGGCAGTAAGCGTATTCAGAGATACGGGAACGGTATTTGAGAATTATGCACCTGAAAAAGATGAAGGCAAATTTACAAGGGGCAGTTCATCTATGCCGGACTTCGTTGGCTGGACGGGACTTATTCCGATTTCGATTATGTTTGAATACGTTTTCGGTATCAAGCCTGATGCGGCAAACAATAAAATTACCTGGCACGTAAACCTCCTCGAAAAGCACGGTATTGAAAAGTATCCGTTCGGCACTGACGGTGAGCTGACACTTATCTGCGAAGAGAGAAAATCAACCGATGAGAAACCGAGCGTGACGGTAAAATCCAACGTGCCCGTTACGGTTGAAATTATATGGGGCGACAATAAAGAAACAATAGCAATATAAAATGCAATCTATAAGGAGAGTTTGGCTGTGAAAACTTTTTTGTTTCAGGGCGATTCAATAACGGATGCAAACCGAGATGACGAAAATCAGGACAATTTCGGTTTGGGATGCGGTTATGCGTTCCTTCTCGCTTCTGAGATTGAAAAAAACAACAAGGGAAAAATCAAGTTTGTCAATCGCGGCAAAAGCGGCGACAGAATTACCGACGTATACGCAAGAATAAAAGAGGATATTATCAACCTGAAACCCGATTATATGTCAATTCTTATCGGCGTCAACGACGTTTCGCACGAGCTTACAATGAAGTGCGGCGTCAGCCCGAAAAAATTCAGAATGATTTACAGGCTGCTTATTGAAGAAATCAAAGAAGATTTACCTGAAATTGAAATAATAATTTTAGAGCCGTTTATTCTGAAGGGATCTGCGACGGAAAAATTATGGGACGAATTTGATTTTCAGGTAAGAAAACTTGCTGAAATTTCAAAACAGATTGCTGAGGAATTTTCTCTTGAGTTTGTGCCCCTTCAGGCAGAATTTGATTGTCTTTCCGATGACGGTAATACAAGGTACTGGAGCGTTGACGGCATTCACCCCACCTCGGCAGGACATCAGGTAATTAAAGAAAATTTAGAAAAAGCACTTGAAACAATTCTGCAAAAGCAAACGTGATAAAAAACTGAACCGCCTCAATTGATGCTGATATTGCATCGGTTGATGCGGTTTGCTTAATTGTTCAAATAAAGCGTTTGTGTCTGTATTTTTATAACAGCCGCGTATAGTCTTGATTTTTAAATTTCCGCAAAAATGTTGCCGTATTTTGCAGACAGGGCGTAAAATTTAAAAATATATTTCAGATTTAATATTGTCTGAACGGTTAAATAGTGGTAGAATCCAATTGTTAAATAGCAAAGGAGGTTATTTGTTATGGATAAGAAACTTAAAATAGGTGTTTTCGGTGCAAGAAGAGGCCGCGGTATTGCACAGGGTCTTACTCTTACCGACAAAGCATATATCAGCGCAGTATGCGATTATGATGAATCAACTTATGAAAACATCAAGCCGTTTTGCTGTGAAGAAACAAAGTATTACAAAGATTTTGATGAGTTTATCGACAGCGGTATGGATGCGGTTGTTCTTACCAACTTCTTCCATCAGCACGCAAAATATGCGGTTATCGCTCTTGAAAAAGGAATTCACGTTCTCAGCGAAACAATGCCTGCAGTAACAATGGCTGAATGCGTTCAGATTTGCCGTGCAAGCGAAAAGAGCGGCGCAATCTATATGCTTGCTGAAAATTACGCTTACTTTGCCGTTATCAGCAAGCTTACCGAAATCTATCAGAGCGGCACTCTCGGCGAAGCTCTTTACTGCGAGGGTGAATACGTTCATCCTATGAGCCATGAAGAATACGTTCACTATACCCCCACTACAACTCACTGGCGTGCACTTATGCCCTCGGGCTTCTATCTCAGCCACTCGTTTGCTCCTCTTATGAGAGTTACAAACGATATTCCCGTTTCCGTCAATGCGAGAAGCATTTATACCGACGGAATGCGTCAGGAGCGAGAAGGTGAACCCATAAAAGACGTTGCATCAATTATGCTTTGCACAATGAGGAGAGGTGCCGTTGCAAGAATCACAGGTTGGGCAAAATTCGGCGGTCACGGCAACTGGTACCGCTTTGCCTGCGCAAAGGGCAGCGCTGAAACCGTCAGAGGTGACGGCGGTAAAATCCGAATTGTATATAATGATTGGGAAGTTCCCGAAGGCGTTGAGCCCGAGAAGGTTTCAACAGTCGGCTTCCCCTTCGATAAAGACAAGGCAAAGCAGTGCGGACATTCGGGTGGCGACTACTACGTCGGTCACGAGTTTATCAGCTGCATTCTTGAGGGCAGACAGCCTTATTTCAACGCATACCGTTCATGTGCGATGTCAGCCGTTGCAATCCTCGGCTGGAGAAGCAGCCTGCACAACGGTGCTGAATACAAAATCCCCGACTTCTCTAACGAAGAGGAAAGAAAGGCTTATGAAAACGACAATCTTTCACCTTTCCCCGATGAAAACGGCGTTGCAAACTATCCTTGCACAAAGTATGATGCGGATAAATACAATATCTGATTGATTGTACGAAACTGAAACTTTTAAAAATCGGTGTACGGAGAAATCCGTGCACCGATTTTCTGTTTCAAAGGTGAGCAATCGGTACGGTTTATATGAATGATGCCGAGCTTGTGTGCGGATTTAAAAAGCAAAATAATCGTCAAACAGATTGTGTTTGTGTCGGAGTTATGGTATTATTATTTCGATTTTAAAATAATAAGCGGAGGTTAATATGAAACCTGTCAACTTTTATCTTGTAACAGATACGCATTATTTTGAAAATGAGTTGGGACCGGGAGGCCCTGCGTTTGAAAAAAATATGCAGACCGAGCAGTATTTTGTAAAGGAAAGCAGTGCAATTGTCAGGTCTGTTTTTGAGCGTATAAGCGAGGATAAGGATACTGACGTTGTTATAATTCCGGGTGACCTTACCAAAAACGGTGAAAAAGAAAGCCACAAGAGCTTTATCAAAGAGCTTTACAAGCTCAAAGAAAGCGGCAAAAAGATTTTTGTTATAACGGCAGGTCATGATTATAATGAGTCGGCTTACGTGTTGAAAGGTGACGGTCGCGTTCCTGTTGAGGGTACGGATTTTAACGATTTGTGCGAAATGTACCGCGATTTCGGTTACGGTGATGCACTTGCGGTTGATGAGCCGACGCATTCATATATGGCACAGATTAACGAGGGCGTGAGAATGCTCGCTATTTGTTGTGACAGTAAAGACCAGCCTAAAGGCGCAATGGATGAAAGGCTTATCGGCTGGGCACAGGAGCAGCTTGACAAAGCAAAGGAAGATAACTGTTCGGTTTTTGCTATATGCCATTATCCGATTATCCCTTCCGTTCCTGTATTTGATTTGGTCGGCGACGCCAAAATCAAAGAATGGCGAAAGGTTGCCTCGTTCCTTGCAGATAACGGGGTAGAGCTTGCTTTGACGGGTCATATGCATATCCAGAGCATAAACGAGTATTATTCCGAAAAAGGAAACAGATTTATTGACGTTTGTACCGCTTGCCTCGTAGGCAGCCCTGCAAAATACAGAAAAATTACGGTAGACGAAAACTCCGTGCTCAAGATAAATTCAATCGATGTAGGCGAATTTGGTTGGGACCTTAACGGTCTGACAGCTCAGGAGTATTTCCACAACCAATTTAAACAGGCTATTGTTAACCGTGTGCGCGGTGCGCTCAACGGCGGCAAAGGTATAGTTAAGCACTTAAAGTCATTCGGAAGAAAACGCTTTGATAAAATTAAAGTCGGCACACTCGGACGTATACTGTTTATCAAAGTTGATAAATCGTACAAGAAGAAAAAATTGCCCGAGCTTGTCGGTGAAGTCGGTGTAGGTATCTTCCTCGGAGACGGTCCTCACACCGAAGGCACACCCGTGTATAACCTGATTTCGGGCATTATTAAGAGATTTTCTTTTGTTATCAAAAAGTTTGAGCCGAAGCTCAGCAAAGACGGTAACAAGGTTGATTTAAGAAGTATGCTTCTTGATACTATCGGAAACAACAAAGGCTTTTCCGATAACAACGCTGAATTTACTCTGAAATAAAAGAAACACCTCTCTGAAACAGAGAGGTGTTTTTGTTTATACAGCTTCGTTCTCACTTGTTGGACTATGTATCCGCGACGATACCGAAGACGATACTCCCAATGGTTGCAAGTGTTGCCCGGACAGCAAGAATTTTTGCGATTTCTTTCAATCGAAGGTAACGGGTCTGTAATAAAAGTCATACAGGAAGGCTGCTGCAAGAGAGCTTGTGAATTCTTTGACATCAAATTATTTCCGAAATGAAAATAAGGTATAAAATAAGCAATAAAACAACAGATATGATTGATAAAAGAAATCTTTGACAACTGTTCGTTTGTATTTTACAATTATAGAAATAAAGTTACGGGAGATTTGACGATGAAAAAAAGAGTAATAGGGATTATAGCGCTGGTATTGGTGGCGTTTTTGGTGACGGGAATAGTTTATTTTGAAATTGATCCCGAAAACACCAACATCAATTTCAATGCGGCGGATGCACAGCATAAAACGGATACAACAATAAGATTCAATCAGAACGGCAAGCTTAAAATATTACACATTGCCGATCCGCATCTTGACAACGATAAGCATTTCGATTCGTCAATTTGGGTAATAGCTGAAGCCTGTGATGTTGAGAAGCCTGATCTTGTTGTGCTTACGGGCGACAACACGAAGCCCTACGAAGACCCCGAAGAAACAAAAAAGCTTATCAATGCCCTTATGAACATATTTGAATCGAGAAACATTCCAGTTGCAGTAACTTTCGGCAATCACGATTCAGAGGCAGGCCCGATGAGCAGAGCGGAGATTATGGAATATTACAGCACATTCTCCTGCACAATAACTGGCGAGAGCGCAGACAAATTCAAAAACTGCGCAACATTCAACATTCCCGTGCTTGCTTCCGACAGTGATGAGGTAAAATTCAATATCTGGGTGTTTGATTCGGGCGATTACGATGAAGATGAAAACAGACATTATGACAGAGTGCGCACCGAACAGATTAACTGGTACAAAGAAACTTCCGCAAAGCTTCAGAGCGAAAACGGCGGCAAAAAAGTAAATTCCGTTGTATTTCAGCACATAATCGTCCCCGAAGTTTATGACGTGCTTAAAAAGGTTGACTCGTGGCAGCCGTATGCAGTAAAGCGTATTTACAACGAGGATGAGTATTACGCATTCAACCCCGATACCGTAAACTACGGCACGCTCAATGAAAAGCCGTGCCCCGGATACTATAATGACGGTCAGTTTGATGCGTTGGTTGAAAACGGGGACGTGCTTGCTATGTTCACCGGTCACGACCACACCAACGCTTTCGGTGTCAGAAACAGAAATATTGATATTTATACTTCTCCCATGACCCGTTACAAAGGTCTGGCGTATACAACTCAGTACGGCTACCGCGTGGTAGAGATCGATGAAAACGACACGTCGACCTATGAAACAAGGGTTGAGCGTCTTTACGACGTTTTTGATTTTGCCTATATGGACACCGCAAAAGATAACGGTGATAAATATTCAAAACGAATTGCTTTCGAGCTTGCGGTCAAGGGTGCGGTTCAGGAAATGTTTACGAATCTCTGGCAGTCGGCTGTTGAGCTTGTAACCCGAAGAACGGTTGCTTATCCCGATTGATTTAAGTTATAAAAATTTCGATATATTAAAAGTCGGCAGACGGTTAATTCCGTGTGCCGACTTTTTAGGTTCTATATATTTTATTGAAGCTCAGAGCATCTTACAACAACGCGGTTGTTGCCCGAATAGGTGCAGGTATAGAGAATAAGGTCGTCACCTGTATCCTTTACTTTTTCCGTATCGTTTGAGTTCAATATTTCTATTGCTGTAACCGAATAATTTATAACGTTACCTTCCATATCCGAAAACATTACCGAATCACCGGGATTAAGCTTTCCGAGATATTTGAAGTGGCTCTTGTAATTATGTGCCGCAATGACGAGGTTATCGGTTTTTGAAGAACCGTAGTAGCGGCAAGGGGAAATTTTCAATCGGTAGTAATCCCACTTGTCCATAACGGGCAGCTCAAGGTTCAGTTCGGGAATAAAGATATAACCGATGTATCCGTAGCCGTCAATTTCGACAACTTTCATTTCCGTATCGAACGGGTCGGTATCCTGCACGTTGAGATTGCTTTTATCAATCTCACTCATAAGCATATCGACCAAAGCATCGGATTGATTTTTTGCACGGTTGCTTTCATAACCGTTATATATCAGCAGAACTGCCGCAACAGAAAGCAAAATCAAACCAGATATCATAAAGGTGATACCGATTTTTCGTTTCATCAAACGTACTCTCCTTTGCGTTTATTCGCTATCTTTTTTTCTGAGGTTAATCATTCCCCAACCCGCGCCGAACAGAACAAGACCCGCGACAGCTAAAACAGGTACGGGCCAGTTAAGCTGACCTGTCTGAATAAGCTCCTCTTCGGTAGCAGGTTCATCGGGTGACGTTGTTCCCTGCGGTGGCTTTTCGGGGTTTGTCGGTGCCGTTGTTTCGGTGTCCTCTTTGGATTTGTTTATTATCGTAACGGTGTTTGAAGACGTTTTATACGAGGCGGTATAACCGTCCGGTGTCAACTCAACAACACTCCACAAATGACCTTTTTCAAGCTTATCCCAGCGGTAGTACCAGTTGTTGCTTTCGCTGAGTCGGACGGTTGCGTACTCCTCAAGGTCGCAAAGGAGAACAACCTTGATGCTTTCGGGGGTTGCATTGCCTGCTTCCCATATTTTTTTTACGGTGATATACGTTGTTGAGTCGTCGGGATTTTCGTTGTCCGTGCTGATTTTGGGTGTTGCGGTTACGTCATATTCCCACGTCTTTTCTTCAGCGTTGTAATTCGGGATATTTATGACAAAAGGTGTGGGGATTAGGTAACCGTCAAAGCCGTCTGCGGGTACAATAAGGTATAAGCCCGGAGTCAGGTCAGCGAAAACAGCTTTGCCTGTTGCATCTGTGCTTGCGGTTGCGTGCGTAAGGTTGCGTGATGAAGCAAAATGCGCGAGGTGTATCGGCGAATATGAATCCTGCAGATTATCGGCAGAGATATTTGCCTTGTCGTAGGGCGGTATCAGCGTGTGCTGTATGTTGCCGCCTGATTCTTCTGCACGGGCAATATAGTACAGATGAAAAGCAGCATCTTTTACGGGCATACCGCTTGAAGAATCTGTAATATGAAGCGTTATGCTGCCGTTTCGGCTCAGTATGGCTGCGGCTGTCGGAGATACGGTGCATACAAACAACACACATATCATAACCGTTGCCGCAATAACTGCAGTCAGCTTTTTGCTTTTCATTCAGGTTGCCGCCTTTCTTTTATTTTTTAGGTTTCTTGTTGTTTTTGGATGATTTTACTATGAGGAATACAAGTAACGCGCCCAACATAGGCGCAGCGACAGCGGGCGTTACTATGAGCGGGTCTATCTGATAAGCATCCGTGATAACGTTTATTTGTTTTTCTTCCTCGATGTTTTCAATTCTTGTGCCTCTTACAAGCATACGATGCGTGTTGATGCCGTACGGTGTGCAGGTTACAAGCGTGCAATAATCCTCACCGTTTACAACGTACATATCGTCGATTTTATCGGGAAGCACAATAAGTATCTGGTCAACCTTATAGGTTAAAGTGCGGTCAAGAATTTTCAGCGTGAATATGTCGCCTTCAACCAGCTTGTCCAGATTGGTGAAAAGCTTGGCTGACGGAAGACCTCGGTGAGCCGAAAGCACACAGTGTGTGCTTTTGCCGCCGATGGGAAGTGATGAGCCTTCTATATGACCGACAGCCGAATTGAGCACCTTGTCGCTTGTGCCGTGATAAATGGGCAGCTGCACCTTGATTTTTTCTATTGTGATATAGCCCATCATACCGTCGCCGTTGACGTCAAGTGTGGAATAGTATTCATCCGCAATTGCCGAATGACCTACAAACGGAGAGGGGATGCGGCGCAGTTTTTTGTTATATTCATCGGCTTTTCTGAAATGCTCGGTATAATCTTCCGGCTTAAGATTTGCAATTATGTTATCATAATTCATAATCGCCTGCGACTGACGCTTTTCATTCCAGAAATCGCTTATGGTGGGGTAGAGAAGGATACACAAGCCGACAAAAAAGATAGCGACAAGCACTATTGTTGACGCAGAGCTTATTTTTTTCTTGTTATTATTTTTCATAATTACGTAACCAATCTCTTGATTTATTTTAAAATTCTCAACGTTACAACCGAATTGCTTCGGTAATAACGGTCAGAACTTCAACTTCATAAAGAGGGGACTTTCGTCTGCTGCGCATACGTCAGCAGAGGAAAGTATTTTTTTAGTTCAGTGCAACATCAGTTGCTCGAATCCTCGGATTTATCAGAATCCTGCGATTCTTTATCCCTTCATGTGTATGCAGACATTCTCTTCTTTGTTACGAGGAAGATAACGGCAGCAACCATAAGAAGACCGCCGACAACGTAGAAGATTGTTGTACCGATACCACCGGTTTCGGGAAGGAGAGAACCTGTTCTGTTGATAACCTGAACACCGCCGTTTTCATATACGCCGTTTGTAACGGTAGCCTTGTCGTTTGCACCGTTGATTGTAACAGCCTGGCGAGCTGTGAGCTTGTTGTAATTGCTGGGTGCTACTGTTTCTTCAAGGTAATATGTAGCGCTGTCAAGGCCCTTGATTGTAACGTGACCTGCTTCGATTTCAACACCTGTTTCGCCGTCTTTAGCTACACGGTAAACGCCGTCTGCTTCCTTAACAAGTGCAATTTCGTTGCCGCCTTCTTCAGCGTCATAAAGCTTGAACTTTGCGCCTGAAAGGAGTACGTCTGTTGCATCTGTTTTTACAAGGTCAAACTCGTATGCGTAAGTAACTGTTGTGTCGTGTGTTGTTTCCTGGTTGTTACCGTATGTGAGGTAAACGTCATTGGGGTTACCTGCGCCTGCGATAACAGCGTTTTCGTTGAGTATTGCTGAGTAAGCTACGTAGATTGATTTGTTTTCAGCGAGGTCTGCTTCAAAATCATCTGTGAAATCGATTTCGAATGTGTAACCGTTTGTGCCGATTTTAAGCTCGTAATCAGTACCCCTTACAAGAGTTTCACCATCCATAGTAACGGTAACGGAACCCTCGTTGAAGGTAAGGCCGCTTGACATAGTATCGTGCATTACGTAGTTGGACAAGCCTTTGCCTGTTGTGATTGTAGCTCTGAACTCAACTGTACCGCCGATGGATACATCGTTGGTTTCGCCCCATGCGTTGGTGCTGTTTTCCTTGACTTCCTTGATGATTGAGCCGCCGCCGTTCTTTTCAAGTGTCTGGAAAGTGCTGTCAACGTTTGTAAGAGCGCAGATATTACCGAGAGAAGTATCGATTGCATAGTAGCCGTAAGGAACGTTATCAAATACTACTGTTTCGGACTGTGCTGTGATTGTTGTGCCTGTAAGGCCTTTTTCCTTGGCGTAGGCAATTGCTGCTTTGGCAAGTTCTGCCTTTCTTGCGTCGCTTTCTTCGCCAACCCAAATGATAGTGCCGTTGGCTTCATCAGCTGTAAGATAAGCTGCACCTTCATTTTCAATGAAATCTGCCCAATCTTCAGTTACGGTATAGAAGCCGTTGCTTTCGTTGATGGCTTCGAAACTGAACATCTGATAGATTGTGTAGTCTTCATTTGCAACTGCATTGCCGATTGTGATTGTGCCTGTATTTGCTGCGATTGCTGTTGTTCCCATTGCGAGAACAAGTGTGAGGGTCAATAAAACTGCAAATAATTTTTTCATGATTTACATCCTTTCTGTTTTAAATTTGCAATTTTTAAGCTTTTTCTCTCCGCCGTAATCGGTGTTTTGCTTAACGGAGATTTTCTGCTAACCTCCTTTCCCGTTTACGACGAATAAAGATATACAAAATCGGAGCGGCTGTAACAGCAAGTCCGATTGTTGCCGTGATGAATAATCCCGCGCTTCCCGTTTCAGGTATCAGGAAATTGCCGTTATAGTTTTCAACGGCAATAAGTGTTGTTACCGTCTGAAATTCACCGTTGGGATCAAGCTCATAAAAGTAAAAATAAGTCGGTTCATTCAGCGGGGAATATCCTTCGGGTGCTGTATGTTCAACAAGAGCATACGGGCCGCCGAGCGTAAGATACTGTGTTTCAATATGTGCCGTGCCGTCTTCGCCGGTAGTGTATATTCCGATAAATCGGAGTACTTTTCCGTTTTTGGCAGTAATGGTAGGAGACACACCGTCGGGGATAACCGCATCAGGGTCACCTACGAGGCCGTAAAGAATGAATGTTGCGCCCGGCAGGGGAACGTTGGTTATGCCGTCCTGCTTGAGAAGCGTTATATCGTGGTTTGAACCCGAAGCGCCGCCGCTGTGCTCCTCTACGCGGAACAGAGCGTCAACAATATCCGAAACCTCGGCTTTGCCGTTGATGTGGACAGAGTTGTTGATTGAAACAAGACCGCTTTCGGTAATGAGCGTTGTATAATCAATTCTGATATGCAGGCTGTCAGGCACAACGAAGGTGAGCTTGTTTGCGGGCGGATTGTAAGTTACGCTGTAAGTATATTGGCTTTGCGGTGAATTAAAGTCAATCCAGTTGCCGTTTTCATCCTGATACAGCAGCTTGATTGTTTCCCAATAAACCGAAAGATTGGTTGTCATTGTGTCTTCAATGGTCAGCGTATCGGCACCGGGAAGAATATCCAGAGCATTGCGGTTGATGTGAATGTCGAAATCCAGCTTTGTGTTTTGCTGCACAGAGGTTTTTTCGACTAGTCCGGTTACAAATTGCGACGTTTCGGTAGCGGGACCTGATGAGCCGCCGTTGCTCCATGTAATCTCTGCCGTGTTATCAAGCTCTATTTTAGAGTGCTCGGTGGTGTAAAGATATTCACTCTTGAGTGTGAGCGTATACGTAAATACAAACTTTCCGCCCTGACCGAGCCATTGATAATATTGGGTGAACGACGGCGTGGATTCAAGGAAGTTCCATCCGTATGCATCAGCTTCTCGGTTGTACTCGTAAGAAACCAGCTCGTCGGATGAAATATGCATTGTGTTGCCCGTAACGGTGCCGTTGTATATGAACTTTTTAATCCACAAATCCTCTTGCCAAGGGGAATAACACGTTACGACGAGTGAACCCGGCACGTATTCCATTCTTTCATCAAACGTATCGTTGAACCAGGCTGAAGGTATGTTGTAGTTTAAGTATCCGTTTGCACCGCCCGAACCGGGCACGTTGTTGTTGAACGTAACCGTGTAATCAATTTTACCGTCTTCGTGTACGATGGATTTTTTAATCAGCATCGGGGAGTATTCGTAGTTTGCCGAATCGATTTCGGTAATGGTTTGCGTATAGTTGAAGTAAACCTCGTTTGACAGGGTGTTTCCTGCAAGGAGTGCATCCTCAACCGTTACGTCGCCGTTGAGCTCACCGTACCAGTTGGTGCCTGTTTTCGCATCGAACGGAATGCGGTAAGTTATTGTAAGAGTTGCATCCTCGTTGAGATTCCATTTTGAACTGCCGTTGTTATCATCAGCCGTGTTGAAAAGAATTTTAAAGCTGTGATGCTGTTCGCCGCCGGCATCAACAACGGGTGAAACAAGTTTATACGTGTTTTCTGTCGTGCCGCCTTCCTGATACGGCAAAAAGGTTACGGTATCTCCGCTTTCGGTTTTTGCCGATACAACCAGATTTTCAGGAATGTTGTCGATATAGAGAGCATTGCCTGTTCCGTTGTATCCCCAGAAAGCCGAAAGGTCTGTAAGATAAAAATAGCCCCAATCCTTTATAACTGCGGGAACTTCGGCTTCGATGGTGAAATAAACGTATTCGCCGTCGTCACCGTAAGCGGATTTTTTGACGTTGGGGATGAAGCCTACAACGTTTGCAGAGCCCTGAGTCTGCTCTGTTTTTCCGTTGATTGTGACTTTTGCCTGGTTTGTGTAATTCTTCTCTTCACCTGCATCAAGCTCTTCGTATGTGGTGTAGTAGATTATGTCGCACGCAAAACTGTCGGGCAAAGGAAATTCCATAGAGTTGCCGTTGATTGTTACGTTGTTCCAGCTTATGGTTGAATCAGGCAGGCTGTTGCCCCATTCGTCATATCGCTTTACCGTAATGGGTTTTCCGGTGTAGTAGGCAAGTCCTTCGCCGAGGGTGTCCACAACAACCGTACCCTGAAGGTTTGCATCGGTTTTGCGTATGCCTATCTGCCACTCAATAACAGAAATTTTGTTGCCGTTGGCATCTTCGAGAGTAGCTTGTTTGCCGTCCTTTACCATTTTTTCGAGTTCGATTTCAATCCAGTCATCCGTATATTCGGCACTTACACTTTCATTTTTTGAGTCTTTGCCGACTGCGGTAAGTCCGTTCCACAAACCGACCTTGTCGTTGCCGAGGAGGTTTGCGTTGATGGCAGACTTATATGTAATGATAAATCCGTGACCGGCAGAAACATCGGGGAAGCCGGAGAGGCTGAAACCTGCCGAGGTGCTTATTGCAGGGTCACTGATTACAGGCTGCGGGTCAAGCAGATTGCCCTCAAGATCGGTTACGACTATTGTGTCTCTGAGTGCGTGATGGTTCTCCCATATTTCATCGGTGATTACCAGGTCATGCACAACGCCGTGAGTTGCCTCAACCCTGACAGTGTATTCCATCGTGTTGGTTGCGGAATCGTACGTTCCGTGTGTTTTGCTGGAGCTGAGAGAAGCGCTTTTGTCAACGTTGAGATCGATTTTGATTTCGTTGCCGAAGTCAATAATGGTGTTGTTATCTGTTTGTGTTGATGCAACGGTTGCGTTGAATTCGATGGAAAAGTCAACGTTTGCGTATTTGTCAACAAAGTTTACGCCCTGAGCATCGTCGAAAAACCGTACCCGCAGCAGACCGTTCTCATCAACAAAGTATTCTCCAACGTCTTTTGCGGTGCCGTTTTCGGTTGTTGCGGAAATGGTGTGCCAACTGTCAAACGGCTCACAATGCAGATTTTCGGGTATGTGGTACGTGAGGTAACCGTTTTCGTTGTGCTCAAACTGAATCCACTCGGTTCCCGTGTTTATTTCGCTGAACTCAAGAGAAACAATATACGTTTCACCGATATAAACCGTGTTTCCGCTTCCGATTATCGTGCCCGACTGTTCTTTGAATACAACGTCAATAACTTCTCTTTCAAGGTGTGACGTACGGGTAATGGTGTGGTCATCTGCGGACATCAGAACAAGAGGAGTGCTGTTGAATACGCTCTGATGAGTCAGGTCGGATCCTTCGTTGGGAATATAGTGGTTAAGTTTACCCGAAACGTCGGTGATTTCTTCTGCATCGTTGTTGTTTTCGGTTTCGCTTTTGCTGATATGGTTTGCAGCATAAAGCTCGCCCGTTCTGCCGTAGCCCATTACAAGACTTCTGCTTTGGTAAACAACTTTTTCTACTGCGCCTTCGACGTCACCCTCAACCGTAATGAAGGTGTTATTGCCGGAAAACATTACTATGCCTGTGCGGTCGGCTTTGCCGTCGGAATTTGTGTCGAAGAATACTACGTCACCGGCTGAGCATTCATATTCCGATTCTGCGGAGTAAAGTTTTCTTTCCTGCCATGCAAGCCGCATTGATTCGGCAGAAGCGCTTTTCAGCGTATCGACATTGTTGGCATTTGCGTAGTTAAGGCAGAAGGAAACAAAAATTGAGTTCCATTGTCCGTACGGGTTTCCGTACCAATCACCATAACGTGTGTAGCCGTTTTTTTCGGCGAGTAAATCATACTCGTAGTTGAGCACGCTTTCTTTATAGCCGATTTGTGTGGTGGCTATTGAAATGAGGTTTTCGGCAACGTCGTTTGTGATTTCAACGCTTTCAAACGTTTTAATCCAATCGCTTGCCGTTTCTGTGTCAGCGTTTCTGTCGGGGAAACATTCGGACGAATGTGTGTGCTCGGGCTTTGTGCAGATAAGCGTTCTTTCTGAAGTCTCGCCGGTGTCGTCTGTAACGGATTCGCTGTAACATTCGTTACCGTGGATATGCTCTTCAACACCGCAGAGCGCATCACTTGTGATTGTAATGCCTATAAGCTTAAGGCACCAGAACACGATAATGGCAATGAGGACGGCAATCAAGGGAAATAAGAAAAGTATTTTTTTGTTGCGCATTCTGAATAGTTTATGGTCGTTAAGATATTCGCTGTTGAGACCCGCCAAGTTTGCCGCCTCCTTTCGTTTGGTTTTATTTTGATGGTCAGTTGTTTTCTACTACGCCCCAGTTTTCAAATGGCCATATTCTGAAGAAAATTTTTCCTACAATCTGCTCGTCACTTACAAGTCCGACAACGGAGCTTCGGCTGTCAATGGACGTTGAGCGGTGGTCACCCAGAACAAAATAGTGCTTGTCGTTTACGTTTACGGGGAAGGTAACGTCGCATTCGCCCAAGGCTCTGTCCAGAACATAAGGTTCATCAATGAGGTTGTCGTTTACGTAGACGTAGCCTTCTTGATCGATGTTGATGCGGTCGCCCGGCACGCCTATTATTCGTTTGATGAGAAGCTTGTTCTGGTATGACAAACAGCACAACTGTCCTCTTTTAAGGTTTGAGGTTTTCAGAAGGACGACAATTTCGCCGTCGTTCAGTGTGGGCTCCATACTGGTTCCCTGAATCTGCAGAACAGGAAGAGCCAGCGTTGCGATAAGCGCTGCAATTGCCGCTACGACAATCAGGGAAGCGCAGGTGCTTTTGAGAACCTTTTTGTATTTTTGTGAGTATCGTTCTTTAGAAATGGCAGTTTCAATCTGTTTGGTTGTGGGAAACTGCATCGATTTTTTGAATTTTTTGAATCTCATTTAGGGTATACTCCTGCCGGATGGGTGTAAAATTTAATCAGCTGTCTTTTTCTTGATGTTGTTTTGTATGGCATTGATGCGGTCACTTACCTCTTGGTGCAAATCATCCGGAAGTACAGAGAGGGCATAGGGATTTTTTTTGAAAAAGATTATGAGCTTTTTGTATATGTTGTAATCAACAAGATTGTGTGCGGCTTCTGCCTTCTCTTTCTCGGAGTCAGCTTGTTCGGCAGGCACTTCATTGTGGCTTGTTGCTGAATCTTTGCAGGAGTCATCTGTCGGACTGTTGTTGCCGTGCGGCATCATTGATAAAACCTTTTCTAATGCCGAATCAAGCTGTTTTGCCGCTTCATTCAGGTGTTGTGCGCTTTTTTCTACGGCTTGTTTATCGTCCAGCCTTTCGATTTCTGCCCTGAGCCGATCGTTTTCGCGGCTCTCGGCAAGCAAAAGCTCCAACAACTCGAGTCGGCTGAGTTTTTTAAGTTCTTTGTCTGTCACGGAATCATCTTCTTTAAATCATAGATTATAATAAAAATCCAAGTCAGTCTTATTATACAAGTTAATAATAGCACAGTGGGTAACGTTTTTCAATATTTTCTTTTCCGTGACCCGGCTTTGGCTATTCCCAAAAGTTGAACGGTCGGCACACGAAGGCTCCGTGTGCCGACCGTTGGTTTTTAAAAGTTACATTTCGAGTACGTCGCTGATTGTTCCGTTTATGCGCAGAATATCTGCCGCCCATCTGTTGTGGCGCATGCCGTGTCTGTCGGCAAAGGCAAAATGAATTCGTCCGTTACAGCACAGCTTTGCGGCAACGAAATATGCCGTAAAGAACTCTTCGTCGCTGATATCTGCAGTGAATTCGTATACCTTTTTCTCATTCGGAGCAATATCTACACCGAATGCAAACGGTGAAATATTACCTGTAAAACTTGTATTGCCGACAATTCCGCCCCACGTTTCGAAGGGTGAAGCAAGAAGAAGAGAGCCGTCAAGGTGCTGATCGGTGGGGTTGGACACAGTGCAGAAGATTTTATTCTCCTTGATTTCAAGCCTGACATCGGGGTTGAAATAGCCGAATTCGTATACGTCCGTAAACTGCTGACCGTCATACTTATAAAAAATTTTGACCTGTCCTTTTCTGTCGGGCGAATCTTTTGTTACTCTGAACGGAATGACGGCGCTGTCTTCGGGGGCAAGCGAAACGCATATCGATTTTTTGTCGGCTGTAATGCCGTCAGAGCAGACTATTGAAACGTTGACGTCTGCATTTTTGTCCGCGGAATTGTTGACTGCGTTGAGATGAATTTGCGTTGTGTATTCATCAATAACCTCCGACTTTTTGTCGAGTGTTGCGGCAAAACGAAGGTAACCCGTTGCGACCGCACCCATATCATGCTCCCAACTTCTGACATAGGTAGGCTCTGTAAGGTCTTTTTCTGTGCCGAGAATGTCGTATCCCATTGATTCGGGAATTTCGGGCTGAAGCACGAAAGTTTCAATCGAGTTGGGATTGACGGATACGGAAATGCCGTTTTTGCTCAAATCAATTGCGCTTCTGTTTTCTTCAAGCAGGTCAGCGCTTTCCGCCTTTATTATTTCAAAGCCTGTTCTGATATCGATTTTATGCTTTGTGCCGCAGGTTTCAAAGCCGCGGATGACAAGTCCTCTTTCAGCGGGTGATGCGGTTTCGTTTTTCATTGCCGCCATAGGATAGCCGCCCGCCTTGAATGCCGTTATCTCAAATCCGTCGGAAGAGCTGAGGAAGGATGTTTTTTCAGGAAGATAAGCCTTCTCTTTTCCTTTGGGCGCAGTGATTGCAAACATTCTTTCGTTGAATGCTGCCGCCTTGGTGTATGTGCCTGCTTCCCTGCAAGAGCCTTTGTGAGGATAGAGAGAGTAAGTGAAAACGTGAGTTTTCTTTTCGGGTACAAGCTCTTTTCCGCCCGTTACTCTGCCCTGGTTACCGTAGAATGCGGCGGTGTGGAAGAGCATAAGGTTGAGTGTGTTTTTACCCTCTACCGAGCAAGCAGGTGTGCCGTTGTTGATGATTTCAGCACCGTAGTTGTCTGCATTTGCAGGAGTATCAGCACAGATACAGTTTGCCATAGTGACTGTGTGTCCGCTTTCGAGTTGCTTTTCGATTGATGCGGCAAAGCTTTGCAGTCTTTCTTCGTCTTTCGCAACAACGAGCACAACGTCAACTGCCTTGTTATATGCGTTGTCGCTGTCTTTGAGGTAAACGGTGCTTATGCCGTTGGCTTTGATATTTTCGTAATGATTTGCGAGAATATCCGCATTCAGTTGAGATTCAAGCTTTTGGGCATAGAGGTTGCCGTCACCTTCAATGCAAAGAACAAAACGTGTATCGGTTTCGTAAATATCTTCGTTGTAATGGATTATTTTTGCGCCGCCGTGCTGCTCTGTGTCGGGATAAAGCGTGACGGGAACAGATTTCTTGGTAAGAGATTTGAGCAGACGCTCGGCAGTGCTTTTGGCTTGGAGTTTGCTTATGATTGCGGTCATTCCGACGTTGAAGTTGCCGCCGTCAAGCTCTGCGGTAACGCTCGGACCTATGCCGAACCAACGGTTGGACGGCAACACCCTGCAGCCTGAAAAAGCGTATATCTGATGAGTCTGGAATGACATATATTTCTTTGAGCGGGTTGAAACGTGAGGAGCAAATCTGTCGTCGAATATTACTGCGCCGCCGTTTACGTTTACAGGGAACGTTGCACAGAACAAATCGTCAACCGAGTTGTAGTCTTCAACTACCGTTCTGAAATCAACGGTATCGGCTCCGTTGTAAAGCGTAATTTCGCGTATAACCTTTGCAACCGTACCGAGCGTTGAGGTAACTTTCAGCTTTTCGAATGAAGCGCATTTCTCGCTTTCGATTTTTGCGTCGTATTCGTCCGAAACCAGCTTGTGACCGGTCGTGTAAACCTCGTGCTGTTCTTCAAGCCTGTCGTGAACTTCTTTGAGTGCATAAATTGCATTGCCCGAAGCAGGTGCAGTCGGGTCAATCCATTCGCGGTTTTCGGTTTTGTCGAAAACCGAGACTATGCCGCCGTGGATTCCGCTGACTTCAAGACGGAATTTTTCATTTTCAATAACTCGGTCGTTGCCGAAAATATGTACGTCGGGGTCGCTCTCAAGCGCTTTGAGCTTGTATACGCAGTAACCCGTTGCGGGTATATCTTTTGCAAGGAAGTAACCTTTGTCTTTTCTGATACTTACGGGTATTTCATTGCCCTCGGGGGTTACAAGGCAGGCGAATTTGCCACCAAAATTGTTGGGGATTTCGAATTCGCAGCAGCCGCTGATATTGCTCGGGACGGGATTGAAAACAAGAACGGCATTTTCTCTGTTTTCCGTTTTTACCTCTGCGGCAATGTAGTTTGCGGCATTGATAAGAATATCAGATGCAATCTGCGCTGCTTCGCGGTATTCGAGCATAAGATCGACGAAGGATATTTCGTTGTTTGTGCCTGTTATTGAGTCGTGGTGCTGTGCCGTGAGAAGCTGTCGCCACGCTTTGTCAAAAGCTTTTTCGGGATATTTTGCGCCGTGGAGGAATGCAACGGCGGCAAATTTTTCAGCGGAAACAAGCAGGTTTTCGCAAAGTCTGTTTGCCTGCTTGAAATCCGTTCTTGTGAGCAGAGTGCCCGAGTGATGCTGTGTTATATCTCTTGAGGTAATATCAATTGTGTTCTTGCCTTCTGCAAGGTTTTTCTTGTCGCTCTTTATTATTTCGTCCGCCATATCGGATGAAACGGAGAATTTTGCGTTGCTTACGGTTTTTGACATCCATGAGGTGTCGCCTTCTCTGGGGTAAGCTTCGAAGTGAGGTGACGCCTGCGAGGAGTGTACGCAACCGCTTATGCCGAAGCGGTTTGCTGTTTCTCTTGAAAGCACTTTTTCGTGAAGTATAAGCGTGCCGTCGGGCGACATATGCCTGAAAAGTTCGTCAACACCAAGCATACCCTTTGTCCAACGCATCATATCGCAGCCGCCCTTTTTACACACCTGTGAAATCTGCGAGAAATGGCCGTAGACGTCGCAAGGGGCATATACGCGGCTTATTCTGCCGAGTACGTCCCTGTGATAAAGCTGACCGTAGATAAGGTTTCTGACAAATGCTTCGCCCGATGACGTCAAATCGTTGGGCTGGTTATAGAAACAGTCTGATTCCGCTCTGCCCGAAAGGAAAGCGTCCCTGACAGATTTTCTGTGTTCGGGGTAAAGCGTGTAGTAGGGGTGAACGTAGTCTATTTCCGAAAGAACAGCCTTGAAGTGCGGATTCTCCTCGAGTGTTTCAACCATACGTTTCGT
>JAZRRT010000141.1:0-2700 GCA_045650985.1 Acutalibacteraceae bacterium
GATTTCAGGCTCTTTACCTATAATATCACCGACAGCTTTTGAATAAAGCTCTGCCGTACCCTTATGCTCTGTTACAAGCATCATTGATGACGAACTGAAAGACCTGCCGCACAGCAACAGCCCGTAGGACATTGCGTGGTAGCAGCAGGTCGGCAAGTCGGCTGATATCAGACATATTTCATCCTTCGCTCCTGAAGCGAAGGATTTTTCCTGTACTTCGTTATTCATAAAAATTACCCGATATATTTGACTTCCATTTCAAGCTTTACGCCTGTTTCGTTAAACACTTTTTCGCTTACTGCTCTGCCGAGATTCATTATATCATCGGTTGTTGCGCCGCCTTTGTTGACAACAAAGCCGGCATGCTTCTCGCTTACCTGAGCGCCTCCGACAGAGAAACCTTTGAGACCGCACTGCTCAATAAGAGCACCTGCAAAATAGCCTTCAGGACGTTTAAAGAAGCTGCCTGCGCTGGGCAGATCAAGAGGCTGCTTATCAACACGGCGTGAAAGAATATCCTTCATCTTTGCGTTGATTTCATCCTTATCGCCCTTCTGAAGTTTGACCGTGATACCGGTAATGACAAAATATTTGTCCGTATATGCACTGCGGCGGTATGACAAACCGAGCTGTTCACCCGTAAGCCTGCCGGGATTGCCTGAACAATCCAGATGATTGCAGGAAACAAGAACATCTTTCATTTCGCCGCCGTAAGCGCCCGCATTCATATATGCCGCGCCGCCTGCCGTGCCCGGAATGCCGTAAGCAAATTCAAGGCCCGCAAGTGAATTTTCAAGTGCAAAATTGCACAGCTTCGCAAGCTTTGTGCCTGCCGTGCAAAAAATCATATCGTCATTGAGCAAACGTATTTCATCAAAATTTGATGCAAGGCGCACCGAAACACCCCTTATGCCTTCATCAGACACGAGGAGGTTGGAGCCGTTGCCGAAAACAAACGGCCTTATATCTTCATCACTGCACAGCGAAAGAACTCTGCGAAGCTCAGGCTCATTCTTCGGCAGGATAACAACGTCGGCAGGTCCGCCCGTTTTGAATGACGTATATTCTGACATAGGCGCGTTAAGGCGGTACTCAATGCCCGCCTTTTCTACGCCTGAAATTACTTTTTCGGTATTATTCATTGTGAAAACTGCCTTGAAGAATTATTTGTCGAGAAGAGCAGCACCGATGATACCTGCATCGTTACCGAGAACAGCACAGCAAAGCTCTGTCTGAAGATCTGAATAGATGCTGTATCTGCCGCGTGATACGTGCTTGCGAAGAGGAATAAGAAGGTTATCCTTTTCATGGCTGACACCGCCGCCAAGGCAGATAACATCAGGCTGAAGCGCATTTATGATGTTGACAAGACCGATTGCGATATATCTGATGTAATTGTCTACAACCATCTTAGCTGTTGCGTCGCCCTTGCGCATTGCGTCGAAAGCGGTTCTGCCGCTGACTCTTGCAATATTGTTATCAACAAGGTCCCACATTATGCTGTCAATATCTTTCTTCATAGCATCCTTTGTCTGAGAAATAAGAGCTGTTGCGGAAGCATATCTCTCCCAGCAGCCGCGTCTGCCGCAGTTGCACTGCTCACCGTCAAACGCAATAACGGTGTGGCCGATTTCGCCTGCTGCATAGTTGCAGCCGTTAACAAGCTTGCCGTCGATAACAATACCGCTGCCGACACCTGTACCGAGAGTAACGCCAACAAAGCTGTTCTTATCTTTACCTGCGCCTGCAAGAGCCTCACCGAGAGCCGCACAGTTAGCATCATTATCGATATAAATCTTATCAATACCGAGGCTTGCGGAAAGAAGAGCCTTTGCGGGAACGTGATCGAAAGCAAGGTTGTTTGCATAATCAATCATACCAAGCTCTTTGTTAACTGAACCGGGTGTGCCGATACCGATAGACTCGATATCAAAAAGTCTGAGGTTAGCATCCTCTACTGCCATTTTGACAGCTGTTGCTATATCGTCGAAAATAAGCTTTGCATCACGGGGAGCATTTGTCTTCATCTTGCCCCTGCCGATGATGTTGTAATTATCGTCAACTACGCCGACAGCAATATTAGTGCCGCCGAGATCTACACCTACTCTGTACATTTTAAAAATCCTCCGTAAATTTCGTTTTTATTATCAGGCATCATGCCATATTTTCATTTCTTCGGGTTTGGGTGAAATATCCTCGTCCATTCCGAGACCGTGAAGAAGCTCACGCGCGGCATTGTAACCAAGCTTACGCTGTCTGTTGTTCATCGCGGCAGCTTCGATAATGATAGAAAGGTTTCTGCCGGGACGTACGGGAACAACCGTACTCGGAACGTTTATGCCGAGAATCTCCGTATACTGCGTTTCAAGACCGAGTCTGTCATACGCTTTTTCAATATCCCAATGCTCAAGCTCAACCACCATATCGATTTTTTCGGTAAGCTTAACAGAGCCCATACCGAAAAGTCTGCGTGCATTTATGATGCCGACGCCTCGAACCTCGATGAAATGGCGGATGTTATCGGGAGCAGAGCCGACAAGCGTGCGTGAAGATACCTTGCGGATTTCAACAGCATCGTCAGCGATAAGTCTGTGTCCCCTCTTGATAAGCTCAAGTGCAGTTTCGCTCTTACCTACGCCGCTGTCACCAAGGATGAGCACACCTTCACCGTAAACCTCGACAAGAACACCGTGACGGGTA
>JAZRRT010000142.1:0-1618 GCA_045650985.1 Acutalibacteraceae bacterium
CCTTGGGGCCGACAAGCTTGCAAGCACCGCTGGCCTCGATAACGCCGCTCTCGCGAACGGGAGGAACAACACCGATTGAACGAGCATCGGAAGCAGAAATCTCAACCTGAGTTGCAGGTCTTTCGGGGCCGAGGATTGAAACAGCGGGGAAGCTGCCCTTGGGGCCGACAACTGCTACACGCTCTTCACAAGCGAACTGACCGGGCTGAGAAAGATCCTTCTTATTGGTGAGCTGATAGCCTTCACCGAAAAGAATATCGAGATCCTTACGGGAAACGTGAACGTGACGTGCTGATGTTTCAATAAGAACGGGTTTATTCATTTCAGTAACATCCTTTCGTTAAAATATAAATCAGAAAAGTTTGGAAATCTTGTTATCTTTTTTCTTGATAAGCTTGACAAGTGCGCCGATAACAAGTGCACCGATAACACCGTAAACAATACCGAGAACTGCGCCTGCAAGAACGTCGGTGAAATAGTGAACACCGAGGTAAATGCGGGAGAAGCCGATAACAGCTGCCAGAACGTATGCGGCGATGCCCCACTTCTTGTTGTTTGCGAAAACTGCAGTTGCAAAAGCAAAAGAAGATGATGTGTGACCTGAGGGGAATGACCAGCTATGCGGCATATGGTGAGCAAAAACGGTATCACCGAAGAATGTATACTCAATCTCCGGGAATTTGTATACCTGTGTCCACTGTGCAGCAAGCTCAGGGAATTTCTTTGCCATATCAGCTATCTTGTCTTTGATCAGTTTGTATTCATCTTTTTCAAATTCGGCAAGGTTAGCCTCAAGTGCGGCGAAATCGAAAAGGTAGCAAGGTCTTACTCTGGCGATAACTTCCTTGAGAATAAAGTTATTGAGAACAACCATAACAGCAAGTGCGCCAAGCATTGTCATACCTGCCTTGCGTGTCTTTTTGAAAAGCATAAGAATCACGGCAAATATCGGCATTATAGCGCCGTCGCCAAGCTTTGTAATCCAGAACATAAGGAAATCCATTATGTCATTGGATAAATTTGTAAAAACTGCGTTAAAAACGGAGAGGTCAAATTCATAGACCCACTGCATAAAAGCATCCATTGTTTTTCACCGTTCTTTCATTTTAATTATTTAAATGCGTTGTATATAGCAACGTAGAAGAGCTTCTGAAGTGTCTCACCGAAGAAGGGAACGATTCTGCAAATATATGATACGTAGTACCAACCGATCTGATCGGAAACAAAAGCGAGAGCTCTTGTCTCTTCTGTATCGCCCATTACATCAAAGAATCTGAGAGACTCAGTCTCATACTCCCAGGGATTCTCCTCGTTGATATCGATAATACGGCAGCCGCGCATTTCGTCTGTGCCGTAGGACTGGAATGTAGCACCTGTTGTGTTTACGATATCGATAGCGTTGCCGTCAGCAGCGTTCATCTTTGTATGAACAATGTAATCGTTAACGTGATCGTGACCTACGAAAACAGCGTTAACGTCGCCCTGCTGAACAAACTTGCTCATCTGGTCGCCGTGGATTCTGCTGGGGCAGGGATACTCACGAAGAATCGAGCCTGCCTCTGCATAGTTAGGATCGAGAGCATAGTGATGAATCTCGCCTGTTTCTTCGTTTTTGCTT
>JAZRRT010000143.1:0-3100 GCA_045650985.1 Acutalibacteraceae bacterium
TTTAAGCTGTTCATACGCAATATTGAGAGCGCCTGCACCGTCAGGTTGCATATCATCCGCATAAAGCTGATACTGACCGTCACGCTCAAAAACAGAAATTCTGCCTCTGATAATAACGCGCATACCGTTTTCAGGCATAAAACGAAGCCGTTGCGCCGAACTGCGGAACATAACAGCCTTGATTGCCGCATCACTGTCCTTCAGCGTAAAATAGAAATGCCCCGTTCTGTAATGGTTGGTGAAATTTGAAATTTCACCGACGAGAAAAACGTTATTAAGATTTGGATCGCCGTCAATCAACGACTTTATATAAGTGTTAATCTGCCCTACTGTCAAGACAGGAATATTCATATATCCTTCTCCATTATTGCGGCAAGAACTGCTGTTCCGACCGCATTGTCACACGAAAACTCCGGCTTAGCAAAAACAGCGCCGTGTTTTTCGCCGAGTCTTTTGCTGATAATGCTGTTACTCATAACACCGCCCGAAAAAACAAGCGGCAATTTGCCATATTTTTCTGTAAGTGCCTTAGCCATTGCATCGAGAGAGGCACAGATAAATTCAATGCAATATCTTGCAACACTTTCAGGCGCAAATCCGTCGTCAATCATCTTCTTGCACTTATTTTCAACACCGGAAAGCGAACAGTCACAGCCGCGCATTATCGGTTTAACTTTGAATTTTTCGTTGCAATTGCAAGCAAGCTCATCAAGCGCTTTACCGGCAGGGAAACGAAGTCCCATAGCAACACCAACGCGATCAACCGCTTGTCCGGCTTTAAGATCAAGCGAAGAAGCAACTGCCCTGGTCTGAAATATATTGTCGGCATCCGGGCTGACGATTACAGCCTCCGTAGTTCCGCCCGACACATGAAAAGCAATAAATTCTTCACCCAGAAGATCGAGCCTGCCGGCTGAAAAAAGAGCCGCCGCAATATGACCCTGCTGATGTGAAAAACGATGCAGATTAATACCTCTTGAACAGGAAAAAGCTGTTGCCGCGCTGACACCGGCAAGGAAACAAGGCATATATGAGCCGTCTTCACTGCGCGGACTGACGGAAACACCTGCCGCTTTTACGGCAGAAAGCTCACAATTGCACGCAAGCTGTTCAAACAGGGTGGGAAGCTGCACCGTATGGTGAAAAACCGCATCGGATTGACGCAGACCGAGTGAACCGTCTGCAACGGGAAGCAATTTTTTAGATTGAACAGCGGTCATATTATCCGTATCCGCAACAGCTAACGACGTAGTATAGTTGCTTGTATCCACACCAAGAAATAGTGACATTTACTTAGACCTCACAACTGTGCCGAGAAGGCCGTTTATGTATGAAGCATCCTCGGGCGTTGAATATTTCTTTGCAAGCTCAACAGCTTCATTAACGGATACACCGTCAGGCACATCATCGAAATAGAGAATTTCAGCAAGAGCCAATCTGATAATAGCAAGCGTAACCTTGGGAATTCTGTTAATTTTCCAACCCTTGGAATTAGCGGTGATTTTTTCATCAATTGCTTCGATATTTTCACAAGTTGTGTTTACCAACTTTGCAACAAATTCATCATCTTCAAGCATACGCAATTCTTTTGCCAACTCAATAAGCTCATCAACTGTAGCTTCAGAATTGAATGATTTTTCGAAAAGCAGAATAAAAGCCTGCTCTCTCGCCTGTCTGCGTGTCATAAGAATTCCTCCGTTTTTCAAAAAAATAAAAGCCCTCTGCAAAATCGAGCAGAGGGCACATCAGGTAAACTTCTTTTCTCTTGATTAGGTACGTTTTTCTGTGATTTCCACATCTGCAACACAAACATTAACTTTGGAAACTGCGCAACCGGTCATTCCCTGAACGGCGTTTTTGACAGCTTTCTGAACCTCAGAAACTACTGCCGGAATTTTCTCACCGTCTTTGATAGTAATATGAACCTTAAGCGTATACACGTTGTCCGATGAAGAAACCTCTACGTATTTGAGAGCACCTTCAAAAATTTTCATAACGCTGCGAATATCAGCAGGACGCTGAACAAGTTCTCCTACACCGTTGATATCTTTCGCGGCACTCATAGCAATTGAAGCTATAACGTCATCCGAAATTACAAGTGATGTTGCTACTGTGTTGTCATTGGGCTGTTTTTCCATAGTTACAACCTCCTTTTGCGACTATTATACCACAAAAAATTAAATAAACAACTATTTTAATTCAAATATTGTAATATTTTCAGATTTTATATCTGTGTGGTTCAAAAACAGTTCTTTAATCTGCAGAATTACCGTATCATCAAGAACACCTTTCTCACACGCAACCTGTGCTGAAGATTCGTTGATTATTACAAGGCAGGAGAAGCCGCATTTTGATTTGACGAGAGCCTCTATATCCGCCTCCAGCTTTATGTTTGCGGTAAGTGCTGCAAGCTGCTCAGCGGCTTTGTCCACGGCAGATTTTGAAGCAGAAGCATCATCTATTACCTTTTTGAGCTTGTCATAAGCCTCATCGTGAGCTTTTTGACGTGATAACTGCACCGCTGAAAAGTCGTTTGTTGAAGGTTGTGTAACAGTCTGATTATCGTTTTTTGCCGAAACATATTGAGCATCACCTATCACCGAATAACTGGCGGATTCTTCTTTTGCCGCCTGTTCCGCATCCGGCTTGTTAAAATACCAATTGACAAACACGGCAGAGCCAAGCGCCAACACGAGCGCAGACATAATTATCTGTCGTTTTTTGATTATGACATTCATTTACAAAACTCCCTTATCTTAATTTTGATACACTGATACGGTTAGAACTGACGTCAAGCACTGCTGACAGCAACTCTGTAACGGCAGACCTTACATACGGTGAATCACCGCCGCTGCACACAACTGCAACTCCTCTTATCTTTGGGGTTACGGTTTTAAGCACAAGCCCTCCTTGCATATCTGCCGAATCGATGATTATATATTCGCTGTCTTCATCTGTTGAATTATCATCTTTTGCAAAACTGCCGTCCTTTGCATAAACTGTTTCGTAATCACACTCAAGCGTCACGATAACTTTAGTTTCACCCGCTCCGTTGATTAACGAAATCATCTCTTCAAGCTTATTCTCAAGCGTTTTTGTA
>JAZRRT010000144.1:0-1696 GCA_045650985.1 Acutalibacteraceae bacterium
AATGAAAGACACCGTTTTCGGAATGTTCGCAGGCGATTTTGATAAAAACCTTCTTGTAAGCGCAGTTATCACAATTATGCCCATCGCTCTTGCAACAATTCTTGCATCCCTCTTCGGCGCACCCGCAAACACAACCTACGGCGAAAACACAGGCGTTCTTTCCCTTTCAAAAGTATTTGATCCCAAGGTTGTAAGAATTGCCGCTTATCTTGCAATTCTTGTTTCCTTCTCACCCAAGTTTGCAGCTCTCGTAAGCCTTATGCCCACAGCAACAATCGGCGGTGCATCACTCGTTCTTTACGGTATGATTTCTGCAGTCGGTGTTCGCAATATCGTTGAAAACAAGGTTAACTTCGAAAACACAAGAAACGTTATCATCGCAGCTATCATCCTTGTTCTTTCAATCGGCATCAACTACGCAGGCGCAATTCAGATTCCCGTAGGCTCTGCTACAATCAGCCTTTCAGGTCTTGCAGTAGGCGCTCTTGCAGGTATCATCCTCAATGCAATCCTTCCCGGCAAGGATTATGAATTCGGCACCGACGAAAAGGGCGATAAAGCCGTTAACTTCAAAGTGTAAATTAAAATCAAATCAATTTCGGAGCAGGCTTCACACCCTGCTCCTTTTTTGACTTTATCACCAAAAACAAAGTGCGTTTACTGTATAGAATTCATAAAAAAATATTGCAGTATTGAAAAAGCATTAACAGTGTGTTAAAATAACTTGAATATTATATTTATAAGGAGAGATTTCATGGCATCTGAGTCAACCGCCAAGGTTCTTGAAGAGAAAGCTCCGTCCGCCGTTCCCAAGGACAGACGCTATGTCGGTTCAAAAGAAACCTTCGCATACATACTCGATGATATTGCTCAAAGCTTCAATATCGGTAAATATGACGATGTTTTCAAAATGAACATCCTCAAAATCGACCTGGTTCTTCAGTCGGTTACAAACGGTATTATCAGCGTCTGGGATATCATCAACGACCTTTTCCTTGCAACTATCGTTGACAAAACCCGTACCAGATGGGGTAAATTCAAACCCTGGCTTGTAGTATATGCCGTTCCCGGTGTTTTACTCACCGTTCTTTATTGGGCTCTTCCCATATTTATGGGAACAAACGGTATCGGCAACAACATTCCGAGGTTTGCAGTCTATCTGCTTCTTCAGATTTTCTCAAACCTTGCAGGTTCACTGATTGCGATTGTCCGTCAGGGTATGACCTCAACCATCACACCGAATATTATCGACAGAACAAGACTCATCACTTCAGCAAACCTTCTTTCAGGTTTTGTTGAAAAAGCTCCCGAAATTCTCATGGGTCTTCTGATTGACCTTTATATCAACAGTCCCGCAAAGCAGGCACTTGAGCTTACAAATCCCGATATGTATCAGGCAGGCTATAACAGAATGTTCGTTCTCGGCGGTGTTATTACTGCTGTTGTATCAGGTCTCTTCGCTCTCTTCTATGCATTTGTTGCAAAAGAAAGAGTTATGCAGACTATTGATAAGCCCAGCGTATTCAAAGGCATCAAGTCGGTTGTTACAAACAAACCCCTTCTTCTCATCACTCTCTCCGAGTTCCTCGGTGCATTCAGCCTTAACTCGGGTACAAACCTTTACTACATTGAAGTTCTCAACCTTGCATCAATGTCAACTATCGTTGGTATCCCCGGTGCGGTTGTTTCTCCCGTC
>JAZRRT010000145.1:0-24252 GCA_045650985.1 Acutalibacteraceae bacterium
GTTGCCGTCACCTGCCGGGTGAGTTGTGGAAAGAGTAAGATCATCCGAAATATTCGCAGTCCACACCTGGTCCTGTGCACCGCACGAATCAACGTCCTTGCATATATCCGTTGACATTGAATAATGAGCGTTGCGGAAGGTATATACGTTACCTCTGCCAAGTGCGATTCCGTGAGGCATAATGCTGTGCTTGCGGGCAAATTTCTGCCAGTTGACGCATCTTAAAACCGTAAGATTCAGAAACTTAAAATAGCTTAAAAATTTATTTTTAAACAGCTTGTTTTTTCTCAGATATTTCAGCGTGTTGCGTATAACCTGATGGTTTGTAAAGGTTTCCGCACCCGTCTGAGCCATAATGCACTCGTCACTCTGACCTATGAGGTCATCACTCACCATATCGTCAGGCGACAGACCGCAGCTAATCTTCGACACAAAAGTTTCATTCGAAAGAGCTATATCCTTTATCGCTTCAGGCAAGGTATATAACCCCTTTTCAACCGCATCCGTAAAGCACAGAACAATATAATTCGGCTTTTTCGTTTCGGAAACGTTACCCCAGAGGATATTCATCGCCGCCTGAATGCTGTTGCCGATACAGTTTGCAGCTTTGTTGTTACCGTACATTCTCGAGCTGACCGCAACAAAGCGGTTATTTGCGCTGTTGAGTGCAACGTCAAGCCAGAGTGTATCCATAATTATTTTCATCTGCTCGATACGCTTTTCATCATCGGCATAAGCAATAAAATTCGCCATAGGCGCAATATCCTCGGCGAAATAGTTGTTGCTCAGATACTCCGAAAAACCGTAACGAAAACGCTGTTTCATCCACGCATCAATTCTCGTACCGGCTGTTTCCTTATGCTCTCTGCCTGTCATTGCGTTGTTGGTAAAAACCTCATCAGGCCATTCCTGACCTGCAAGATACTCGCTGACCGCAAAAAGAATCTGATGATTTTCCGACCAGTAGCACATACTGTCGTCGCCGGCCTCGGTTATAAAATATTTGAAGCCGATGAACGTGTTTTTTATCAGCTCGGCACACCTGTCACTGAGTGTGCAATCTTTGTATATCTTAAAAAGCATCTGTGCTCTGAAATCCGCACAGTCAAAGCGACTGTTCATATACGCCGCCTGCTTTGAAAGCAGAGCGTAAATCTCATCCTCGCTGAATGAAGGCTCAGTCTGTTTGCCCGTAAGGAAAAGATAAAGCTCCTCAAAGGTTTTGCCGTCAATATTAAGTGAATATTTATCGGCGTCCGCTTTGTCGGGCGAATCGGGCAACGGCTTCATTTTAATCAGGCGCACAAGCTCAATCACCGTCAGCAACAGCAACAATATGACAGCGGCACAGAATACATATAAAACCGCCATAGTTTTATGCCATCCTCTCAAGAGAATCAAGAGTTACTTCGTACCTTGTGGGTTTATCTGCCATAAAGCTTTCCATTTCTTCCATCATATAGTAAGCCATTCTCTGCGGCTCGTTGCCCGTACTGCCCGCAATGTGAGGCGTAAGGATTGCGTTGGGAACCCAGAAAAGAGGATTGATATACGGGAAGAACTCACGCTTGATAACATCAGCAACAAAAGTTCTTGACGGATGAAGCAGAAGCGAGAGCGCAAGCTGATATTCGGCAACCTGTGCGCCTCTGCCCGTGTTTATAAAGGTGGAGCGCTTTTTCATCCTTTTGAAGAGCTTGCGGTTGAAAACGTTTTCAAGCTCGGGTTTATTTGCAAGGTGATTGCTGATTACGTCGCACTCGCTGAAAAGAGTTTCCATATCAACAAGCGTTACACCAAGCTCCTTCGCAGTTTCTTCCGACACAAACGGGTCGCAGGCGTAAACCTGCACGTCGAGTGCCTTCAGCTTTTCCGCAACCATTTTTCCGATTGCACCGAGGCCGACAAGACCAACCTTGCAGTTGAAATTGCCGGGCGAAGAATTGGCAAAAGCAAGTGAGCGTATGGGAAGAATGTGATAATACTTTTCCGCCTGGAAATATCCCTTTGCCGCAAGTGTAATCTGTGCAAGAGTGTATTCCGCAACGGGCACTGCGTTTGCCGCAAAGGCAGAGTAAACTTTTATTCCGCTTTCAAGAAAAGGTCTTGCAAAATACTGAACTGTACCTGCCGAATAAAAAACAGCCTTGAGCTTAGGCATATATTTTGCAATTTCTTCCTTTGTAAACTGAGGCATTCCCCAGGTAGAAAACGCAATTTCACAGTCCCGAAGAAAATCAGCGTTTTCTTCAAGATTGCTTTTGTTTATCTTCTGCGAAAGCTCGCCGTATTCCCCGAGTTTTTTCAGCACCTCGGGAGTATAAACCTTTGAAAACTGAATCTGATTTGTACCGAACAGTGCAATTTTCATCATCATTCGCCCACCTTACACTTGAGTCTTTTCATATCTTTTTTCATAGAAGATGCAAAACCGAAATATCCGCACAGATACGTGTATTCAAGCAGAATATTCCCGTCATAACCTGACTGCTTGATCTTATCCAGCAAAGTCTCAATATATTTCGGATTAAATTTCGGAAACTGTTCCCTGCTCTGCTCGGAATATGAAATATGAACGGTTTCGATATACGGCAGAGTGCGCTCTATACGGTCAAGGTCGTATTCCAGGCGCTTATAACGCGACTGAAAATAAGTCCTGAAATTGTCACAACCGACGTCGGCGTGGATTTTCAGAAAAGCATCGGTGTTGTTGTTATACGTATTGTCATGACATTCGGGGCAGACAATAAGCCCGTACTCCTTTGCAACGGCACATATAGCCTTTGTATCTTCTACCAGATTTTTATACGTCGCTTCGTCGGTCTTTTCGCTGTCGGCTCTGCCGAGCCACACACGCACACTGCGTGCCGCCATAGTGCTTGCTGTTTCGCAGATTTCTTTCCACTCATCGGCATTTTTACAGCCGACACGGTAGTAGCTGCCGTAGGAGTTTATGCGGATTCCCGCTTTGTCACAAAGCTCTTTTGCGCGCTTTGCATCCGCTACGCTTTTTACGTGAACGTCACCGCCCCACTCAATGCATTCAGCCCCCGCTTCAACAGCGATTCTCACTATCTTTTCCATATCTTTTATCTGCCTGAAAGACGTTGACGTAAAACCTGTATTCATATCTGCCTCGCTCCAAATTTTCACTCTGCATTTTTCAGACAAAATTATATCATATACAGTTTCAAAAAAGCAATAAAAAAGATTGAATCATATATACATATATGTTAATATAGAAAAAACAAAGCTGTATTTGAAGGAATGTAACGTATGAAAAAAGTTGTAAAAATCTTAATTGTCGTTATTCTTGTTGCAGTAATCGGTGCAAGCGGTTTTGCTGTTTTCAAGAGTACGCAGGGCATTTCCTACGACCTTTCGGCAACAGAAAAAATTGACTGCAACGTAGAAATCGTAAAAGAAGATGCAGACAGCGTTACAATCCGCAAAAACGGTGACGGCGATTTCAGGGTACTGATGTTCACCGACACACATCTCAACGGTAAAAAAGAGACGGATATTCAGACTGTTTCGTATATAGTAAAGAATATAACCGAGCAAAAGCCTGACCTTGTTATTTTCGGCGGAGACAACGTATCCTCAGGCTTCAACAAAAAAAGAAACAACGAGTTTGCTCAGCTTATGGAAAAGCTCGGTGTCTATTGGGCGGCCGTTCTCGGTAACCACGAGGGTGACGGTCTGTTTGCCGTTTCAAGAGAAGAAAACGTTGAAATCTTCTCTTCATACGAGCACTGTCTTATGCGCAACGGTGCAGATGATATTGACGGCAACGGCAACTATACAATCAACGTTCTGGGCAGCAACGGCAAAATACAGCAGGTATTCTTCTTTATGGATTCGGGCAGCTATATGACGGATGAAGCAAAGAAAGAGTACGGCGTCACAAAAGACGGTGAGGTTTACGACGGCGTAAAAACCTCGCAGGTCAACTGGTACAAAACCAAGCACGATGCCGTTGAAGCAGAATACGGCAAATTCAAATCAATAACTGTTGTTCACATTCCTCCCTATCAGGCTGAAAAGGAATATGCCGAGGGTGAATTCCTCTACGGTGACAAAAGAGAGGGTGTCTGCGAATCCAGCTTTGATTCGGGTCTTCTCGATGCGATGATACAAAAAGGCAGTGCACAGGCAGTTTACTTCGGACACGACCACGTAAACAATTTCGGCGTAATGTATAATAACATCCTGCTTTCATATATCCAGCCTTCAGGCTACGGCGTTTATAATATGCAGAGCAAGTTCGATTCACCCGAAAGTGAATGGATTCAAGGTGCTACGCTTCTCGACATAAAAGCAGACGGCACCTTTACTGCCGAAAGAATATATAACCACAGCTAAGCTTTATACAACTCAAAAACATAAGGAGACAGTTATATGGGTAAGTTAAAAGATAAATATCAGAAACTGAAAAGTAATCCCGACGTTGCACTCAAGGAACAGGTAGGTTATGTTTCCGGTGTGTTCGGCAACTGTATGGGTCAGGACTCGGTCAGCACGTATACCGACCAGTTTATGCGTGACTATATGGGTCTCAAGTCTCATCACCTGCTCACTATGAAATCCGTTACAACCGGTGTCAATATCTTCATTGCTCCGATTGTCGGTATGCTTCTTGACAACAACCATTCAACAAAGGGTAACGCAAGGCGCTTTATGATGGCTTCAGCCATCCCCTTTACCCTTTCCTCAATTCTTCTTTTTGTTGTACCTTCATCTTCAATCACGTTCAACGTTATCTGGAGTTTCCTGCTGTATCTGCTTTTCAATATTGCAGACACGTTTTTTGACGTTGCGTTGTCAACGCTCTCGGTACGTATGACTCCCAACGCAAAATCCCGAAAGAATTTCTACACCATAGCACAGCTTGCATCCACCCTCGGCTCAATGTTGCCCGGCGGTATGGTACCTATCATAATCGAGCTTCAGGGCAATGACTACGCAAAAGAAAAATGGGCATTCTTCACGGTTGCACTTTTCTTCGGCATACTCGGTATGTTCACTATGCTTGTGCCCTGCTTCACTCTTAGAGAGCGTAACATGGTACTTCCGCCCAGAACAAAAGAAAAGAAAGTCAAAATTGATTACAAACTCATCCTTCTCAACAGACCGCTTCTTCTGCTTTGTCTCAGCCAGGTTATTGAGTCTGTCAGACAGGTATGTTACAGCTCTCTCCCCTTCTTCTACAAGCACACACTCAACCGCTTCGATATGAAAACGTACGTTGAAATGGGCAGCTCCGCACTTTCCTATGCCGGTCTTCTTTCAGTTCCCTTTGTAGGCAGAAAGCGTTCATCCAGAGATATTGTCGTATGGGGCTACCTCCACACAGGTATATGCTACCTTCTTCTTCTCATCTTCGGTTACAAGCACCTCTGGCTGGTCGGTATTCTCATCGCACTCGGCGGTATGCCCAACGCAGCTATGAGTGCGGCAAGAAGAATACTTCTCGCCGACTCAACGGATTATATGGAATGGAAAAGCTACCAGAAGTACGGTGTCGCACAGCGTAACGAGGGTATGGTTTTCGCATTCAGCACTATGGTTTCCCGTATTTCTGCTCTCTGGAAAGAGCTTCTTGTCAACACAGGCTTTGCCCTCATCGGTTATCAGAGTGCCGTTGCAATCAACGGTGTTATGACTGAAGTTGTGCAGACTCCGCAGACTCTTCACGGCATATTCCTGCTTGTTGCAATCCCCGGCATAATAGGCAACCTTATCCCCGGTATTATTATGCTGTTTGACAACTTCACGGGCAAGCGCAAAGAAAAGATTATGTCAGAGCTTAAAGAGATAAGAGCCGAAGCAAAGGCAAGGCAGGAAGCTTCGGAAATATAAAGGAAAAAGATATGAAAAACACGAAACAAAGAAGCAAAAAAGCTTCCGTGATTTTAAAAGCTGTCAGAATACTGCTCATTTGTGTAGCGATAATTGCTCTGGCAGTTTTCGGGCTTTATAAACTCGTTACCTACCAATGGAAGGATAAACCTGTCGATTATCCTGCAACAAATCCGTATATTACCGAGCTTGGTGATACGATGATTGCCGCTCACCGCGGCGGCAGAAGTCTTTTTCCGCAAGGCACTATGATGGCTTTTGAGGGTTGCGTTAATTCTCGCACGTTTGAAGCGGATATTATCGAGTTTGACGTGCAACTGACTTCCGACGAAAAACTGATTATCCTCCACGATGAAACACTTGACGAAATAACGAATGCAACGGAGCATTTCGGCAAGGCCGAAAATTATCCGGGCGATTACACTTACGAAGAAATTTCAAAGCTTAACTTCGGCGAATACTTCAAAGACAAAAACGGTGATACACCCTATAAAGGTCTGCGCGGTGATGACATACCCGATAACCTGAGAGTTGCAACCGTAACTGAAGCTTTGACATATCTGGAGAATAACGGCAAGTATTATTACAGCATCGAAATCAAAAGCAGCGGAGAATCAGGTATCAGAGCGGCAGATATTCTGTATGACGTTTTGACTGAAATGAATCTGCTTGACAAAACAATTGTCGCTTCTTTCAACAGAGACGTTATTTCACATCTTGAAGAAAACTATCCCGATTTAACACGCACGGCTGTCAACGTTGAAGTTGTGCAGCTGTATATAGATTCTCTCTTTGATATTGACAGACCTGACGGCTATTACAAATTTGACGTATTACAGGTGCCGCCTGACAAGTACATCGTCAACCTCGGCACGCCAAAGCTTATAAATTACGCTCATAAAAATAATGTTGCCGTTCAGTACTGGACAATCAACGATGCCGAAAGGATTGCGTTTCTGCAAAGCATCGGAGCAGACGGCATTATTACCGACAAGCCCGATATTGCATACGAAACGCTCGGTTCATGAAACACCAATTTAAGGAGTAAAAAATGACACCTACAAAATGGGGTCAGGGTCAGCTTTTTGCTTTCTCTGCCCTTGACGGCGAATCTTTTTTCAGCAATGATTTCACAGGTACACTTGCCGCAGATAAAATCGGCGTAATATTTCACACAAAAATCCGCAGAACACTTTTCTTTTCCGCCATAAACTCCGCACCCGATTTCAGCTGTGTCGCTTCAGACCTTATTGCGTTTGAAACCGCCGCAGGAAAACACCGCGTTATATTTGCCGAAAGGCATCTTGTTATCGGCGAAACCGCAAACGAAAACGTTGCTTTTGTAAGCGTTGACGGAGAATATGAAACAATAAGAAAAGGAGACGCGCAAGTACATAATACCTGCGACGGCGAATATACGGCAATAATAAAAAGAGGCAACAAATTCGCTTTCGCTTATGCCGACAGTGTTGAAAAGGTAATTGCGCTGTGCGAAAAAGGCATAAACCTTGACGTTGAGGAAGCGGAGCTTAAAAAGCTGAAACCTTATCAGTCCGAGTGTAAAGAGAGCAAATACAGCGCATTATACGCTAAATGTATAAGCGTAATGAAAAGTCAGCTGTATTCTCCTGAAGGAAAAATAAAAAGAATATGGTCAACACCCGACCGTCTGCCTCACAGAAATATGTGGCTGTGGGATTCTGTTTTTCACGCCATCGGTCACAGACATCTTGACACAGCCGTTGCCGAAAGCCTTATTCTTGCTCTTTTTGACGTTCAACGAGAAGACGGATTTATTCCTCATATGGCAAAGCCCCATGAAATTTCTTCCGTTACCCAGCCACCCGTTATAGCCTGGGGGGCATACACCGTATACAGAAAGAGCGGCAACAAAGCTTTTCTTGAATCCGTGTTACAAAATAACAAAGCGTTTCTTCTCTGGTGCAGTAAAAACAGAAGAAAAAGCGATAAAGAGCTTTACTCCTGGCACACCAATCCGGAGCTTAACAACCGTTGTGATGAATCGGGTATGGATAACTCACCACGCTTTGATACGGAAAGCGACCTGTTTGCCGTCGATTTTTCCTGCTATATGGCAAACGAAGCACGCTTTATGAAAATAATTGCCGATGAGCTCGACGATAAAGAAAGCGCTGAATTTTTTGAAAAGTGGTATAAAAAAATAAAAACCGACATAAACGACACGCTTTGGTGCGAAAGCGACGGCTTTTATTATGATTACGATATTCAGAACAACCGCTTGAACAAAATATATTCCGTAGCTTCTTTCCTGCCTGTTTTTGCAGGCGTGTGCGACGAAAAACAATGCCAAAAGCTTGTTACTCATCTTGAAAACCCCGAAGAATTCGGCACTGAGTTTCTCATACCGAGCATATCCGTAAAAGACAAAACGTTCGGCTCGGATATGTGGCGCGGTCCCGTATGGATTAATTACAACTATATGATTTCAAAGGGGCTTGCCGAATACGGTTGCTCCGCTTTATCGCAAAAAATAAAAGATAAAACGCTGAGTGTTATAAGCGAGTGGTACGACCGCACGGGTACTGTTTACGAGTTTTACGACAGCGAAAATCGTACTCCCCCATTCTGCTTCAACAGAAAAGGTCCGATAGTCGAGCCTTATGATTTCAGAGTAAAATATCAGTCCATACGCGATTACGGCTGGACCTCAACACTTGCCTTCGATATGTTATGTGAATAAGCTGAATATGCACTTGTTATTAAATCTCCCGTGAAACTTATTTGCGTGCTGTCGGCTTATAAAGACAAATTATAAAACCACCTCAATCGATACCGACATCGGTAAAGATACGAGGTGGTTTTGTGTTTTTGTGAGGACACGTTTACGAATATCTGTAAAACGGACCCTTGTGGTTTTTGGCTTTTTTCCTTTTTCTCACCGTAAACACGGGCAGTGCAACTGCAATGGCAAGGGGAGCAAACGGAGCCAAAAAGAGAGCAAGAATATATATCGCGCCCATAAGAATGTAACCCGCATGCGAAGTGTAAACGGGAGTATCCGTACGCTTAGGCGGAATCTGCGACAGGTCAAGTGTGCCTTCCCTGTCCGGTACAGAATTATTGAAGAGCAGCGGCTCAATAACCTCTGAGACAGAATATCCGCCGAGAAACTTGTCCTTTACGTTTATAAAAGGCTGAGTGTCTATGATGCTGTCAAAGATTGCGCAAAGCGGCATCAGTACTCTGTAAATCGGTGTATCCGGGGTGTATGCACCGTCACCGATAAGCATATTGAAAGCAGATTCAAGGATAATGTCAAAAATCTTCATATCTTTGATTGCTTTATATTCTTCGGCGTTCAGACGGGCTTTGCCTCTGACAAGGAAATAAATATCCTTAACCGTCAGCCTCTCCGCCAGTTTTTTTATCGTAGCATTTGAGTCGGTAACCGAACGAGAATACTGATTATAAAAAACGTTGTGATAATGCTCAAGAAGTGACTCTTCAGCTATATCCGTGCTTTCAACGGTGTTTATATATCTGCAGTTATACTTAACCGTTCTCTTTTCGCCATCCAGCTCAATCTCTCTGTAAGCGGGAGGATAAAACCTGACGCTTGGTGCGGTAATATTCCACAGGTGATTTTTGCTGTCGCTTATAAGATAACTGACGTCGCAGAAATGCGTATGACCGGTAAAAGCAAGGTCAAAGCCCATATCAGCCAGCGTATTACCGGGCACGGGAGAACGCATATTGCGGTTTTCTTTGCCTGCACCGATTCTGTATGCCGGAGAAGGAGGCACGAAAGGATGATGCGAACAAACAAATATATATTTTCCGTCCCTTTGCGCTTCGTCATACATACGCTTTATCCAACGCAGGCAGGATGGAGAATAAGTCGCGCTTTTGTCGCCCAGTGCCTCTTCATTTCGGAAAATATCGTTGAGCATCAGGCAACGTGTTTTTTCGTCAAGATCCAGACAGTAGGAAAAGCTTGATTCGCAAACAGAATAAGCTTCATCAGGGCCGAATTCCCGATAGGTGTTCCAGATTTCCTCAGGCGAAAGCGCAGGCACAAGCTGCGGTGCCAACTCTTCATCGGGCAAGGATGAAAACTCATCCTTAACCAATTCTCTCCACTCCGCCTTATCCGTATCAAACCAGGGTTTGTTCCACGGCTGACTTTTATACTCCGCTTTTTCACCGTACTTTCTGACGTAAGCCCTGTGGTGATGAAAATCGTGAGTGGCAAAAATCACGTAAATTTTGGTTCCGCCCTGCTTTACTTTACGAAGGAAAGCAGAAAAATCTTCGTGCGAAAAACTGTCACCGCCATCGGTAAGGTCACCTGTAATAATCAACACGTCACAGTCATTAGCCGCCTGCAAAACAGCAGCTTCGGTTACAGCGGGCTGAAGCATCAGCTCTTTGTTCGTCTCGTCTGCTATCATCCTGCGGGAAATATAGTGAGTGTCAGACATTATTGCAAACTTCATTTGTGCACCTTCTCTGTGCTGTTTTCTTCATCAGAGTTTATGTTATTTTCATCTCTCGCTGTTTCCTGCGCGGATTTTTCATCGCAAAGCAAGCCGTCTGTTGCACCTTCTTCGGTTGATTCCTGCGCACTTTGAATGAGTAAATTACGCTTTTCAATCATAGCGGCCGAGTTAACAGGGATTCCTGCGTGCACCTCACCCGCTTCCATAAAGTTGAGTCCGCCTTCGTACTCTGCCGGGAAATAGCCTTCTTTTGCAAGCTTTTCTCTCTGTTTGAGAACCTCCATAACATATTCGTGCTGCGGATTGTTGAAATCCCAGAACAGATACGGAATAATCATCAAAACAAAGCCGACAAGGTCAAACATCAGCGGAACTGCCAGAATATTGAATCTTGCAGAATCGATATAAAGAACATCCCAGTTGGAATTGAAACCGCTTCTGAGAATAATTACGGGGATTATAAGGCTGACAAACGTGGTAACCGGAGAAATAATCCAACCGAACACTCCGCTGAAATTCTCAAGACGTTCACCGGAAAGATACATCTGATAGTCGTTCTTACGAATGCCCATATCACTGTCGGCAACGTCGGGAATTGAATTTGCAAAACCTTTAAAGAATTCGCACACAAAAATAACGATACCGCACATTGTCTGATTCGTGGGGAACGCCATAATCGTCAGCATTTCTGCAACGGCGCTCACCGCACATATAATAAGCTTTGCTATTTTCAACGTTCGGTACGAGAACCTCTTTACAAAATACGGCGCAATAAAACTCAGAGGCGTTGATCTGAAACTCATCAGCGTTTTCATCAGACCGTAAATCGCGCATTGGGTATACATACGGAACGAGAAGAAATACATTACGTTTACAATGCTTATCATACCGTTACCGAACGAATCAAGCAGAGTAGAAATGGTGTTGAGCCAGTTATACTTGTTTTTCATTACCTGAGAAATTCCGTACCACAAGGATATCTTCTGCTTTTTCTCAAGCGGCGGCTGCGGAATTCGCTCTGAAATATTTCTGATACTCAGCAGGGTCAACGCACCCATAGGAATAAATACCGCGGGAATAACATACTTGTAAAATCTTATATCACTGAATGCAATTCCGAAAATCGGGATTATAACGTCAAATATGTTTTTGACAAAATGCGACAGTTTTACGGGCCAGGTTCTGATAAGCATTCGTTCGTGGGGATTGGGAGAAATGTTCTGTGTGCACTGTTCAATAACGTTATCGAACGGGAACATATCATAGACCATAAACAAAAGATATGCCATCCACATTCTGTCTTCAACAAGCTTTATGTTATATATCGGAAGCCAACCGATAAGAACTATCATGGCAGACTTCTGGAAGAAGTTTGAGAACAGAACGTATTTATATCTTCCGTATTTGGGAACAAGCTTCTTTCTCCAAAGAATATTACGCAGTCCGCCGTAAGCATTTACAAACAGCTGAATGCCCACTATTTTCAGAAAACTTCTTGCGCTTACACCGTTTATACCGTTGAGCAGTTTAGCCAATGCATCGGGAAGTAACAAAGATCCGTCAAACAGAATCAGGCAAAGTCCTATGGCAGTAATCGTTCCGTAAAAAGCCAAAAACTTTCTTTCGGTTTTCTTTTCAAGAATACCGAGGTTGTCATCAACAACCCATTTCAGAACGTTCCACAGGTAAGAGAAAGGAAGACCGATAAGGGTAACAACGGAAAAAGCAAGGTACGGCAAATTATAGTGGTACATTATGATGAAACAAGATGCCGTGAAGCCGAGATATTCGAGAGGCGATTTTATGCTGTAATTCATTCCGACACCCAAAAATACCGTCAGGTACTCTTTGAACGGAACGTAATTTCCTTTTTCTCTGTCAGGCTCATTCCAATGTTGTTTTACATTCTGAAAGAAACCTTTTGCTTTACCTTTAGCCATCAGCTTGCCCTCCTTTCCTGTCCGTATACGGCCTCAACATCTTTAAGAGAGGTCGTGCTCTGCTTCGGGAGCCAGTTTTCACCGGTTTCAACCGCATTTTCATTTTCGGCACCGAGATAAATTTTTTCGCATCCGAGATTACCGAAAAAAGCGTGATGTCCGATAAACATTACGCTTTCGGGCACATAAATATACGTAACTTTTTCGCAGTAAGAAAATCCGTCAGAACCGATTGTTTCAACACCGTCGGGTATTGTAATTGTTTCAAAATTCTTGCACTTAAAGAATGCAAGACTTCCTATTTCTTTAACGGAAGACGGGATGTCAACAAATCTCAGTGCTTCGCAGTCGCTGAAGCAAGAATCTTCAATCCTTATAACCGAACCGGGAATCTTATAAAAAGCCTGCTCTGAAAACTGCTTTTCATATTCCTCGGCTTCGATTATATTTTCGTCACCGTATTTTTCATTGAACTCAGCAAAGAAAGCTCTCGCACTCGCATCATCAACAGGAGCAGTTAAGCCGTCTTTGAGAGCTGCTCTGTACTGATGGTTTCTCATGGGATGAAGGACAATTTCCGTCATATCCTTTGTATACAAAACGCCGTCAACCGAAACGTAATACGGATTCTCAGGGTCAACGATTACAGCCATAAGGTTTTTTGTGTAATAAAAACAGTGCGGCTGAAGAACGGAAACATCTTTTCCGATAAAAATGAAACGAACGTATTCGTTGCAGCTCATAGAGAATTCACGCACTTGCGTAACAGGTTTAGTCAGGTCTGCGTTATCCGCATCGTCCCTGACATAATCAACGTTAAACGTTATATCGTCTTCCTTGCCGACAAACTGATAAAGGGTGTACCCCGTATCGTTTTCACGGTATGTATATTTATCGTCACTGATTGATTTAAAGCTTAAAAATAAAGACAGACCGACAAAAGAAGCTATTATCACTATGAACAGAATCTTGAACTTCCTGCTCTTTTTGTCCTTCATCTTCAGATCAGGCTTTTTATCAAAAAGCGGATCATAGAGCAATTCGGTTGTGCTTATTTTAACCTTATCGTCCATTATCGTTTCCTCCTTTTTTCATTACGGCATCCTCCGCATCTTTATTTGGCAATAACCGCTACTGCCTGAGCGGCTTGAAGATTCAGTGTTATTTTTTTGTCTTTAACCGTAACGTCACCGATATATTCGTTACCGTCTGCGGTTATGTTATAAACTCCCGCTTGAGTAAATTCCGCATCGGGTATATTCCATTCACCGTCTTTTCCGTTTTCGGAATATGCGATAAAGGTTTTGTTATCTTCCGTTAAGGGAAGAATCACGTCGTATCCCTTTTTCAGTTCAATTCCGTTTTTGGTGATTGAAAGCTCGTTTCCACAAGTTTCAACGCCATCGGAAAAGGTTACTGTATAACCTTCTTCGTCATTACCGGTGTAGCCGAGTCTTTTGTATCTGTTGAGATATGTATACGGCACCTGCATTGTGCAGAACTGTTTTATGAACATCGGCACCCATACGTCTTTTTCAATTCCGTTGTTCATCCAGATATCTTCTCCGTGCACCGTGCCGTAGAACACATTTCTCAAAGACTCAACGTTGAGATAACCGCTGAATTCCGAAGCCTGAATGTTGATGCAATCGTCAATCGTCATATTGCTCATCCACCACACGGCAGGAATTCTGCCAAGCGTGCGAACAGGCGCATCACGCCAGTCGGTATCTGTAATCCGGGCACCGCAGGCCTCGTAATATTTTCTTATGGGATGGTTACTTTCCGAACGCAAAGGCATTTCACGGTAAGTATATTCGCTTGTAACGTCAATTCCGAGGCTGCTGATATAGTCGAGCATCTTGTTTCTCGCCTCGTCCTGTTCGTGCAACTGCGTTCTCGGCCCGAAATTTTCTGCAATACAGAAGTTATCAAGATGAACGGTGCCTGCCTCTATGACGGGAATAACCTCACAGAAACGGTCAAAATATTTTTTGAAAAGGCCGCTCTCCCAATACTGCTTGTATGATGTTTTACTTGCATTCCTGCCATAAAAAACTTCAATAATTGCAGGTGTGCCGTCAGGATACTTTGTTATCGCACTTGCTTCAACAAATTCGGGGTGTGATTTATTTACATCATATTCGTCGGCAAGGTTACCGTGAACACTTACTACTGTGTTGTATTTTTTTGCCTCTTCAAAAAGCCACATAAAACTGTCTCTCGGCGTTTCGTCACACTCACGCTTGAGGTAAGGATTTATTACCTCCATTTCCGGGTAGCAGTCATCGTGACCGAGTCCCTGCCAACCTACAAGGTAAACTATCTTCCTGATACCCTGCGTGATGTTATCCATCATTCGTATAATTTCAAGAGCCTGCTCAAAATTAATAAGAACCTCAGAGGTCTTTTTCTCCCAATCAGGCTTTGCAAGGAACATTTTCATCCACAGTGTTTTGGAATAATCGTAATTGAATTCTTTCGTATTCATTATTTATTTCCCACTCCGCACGTTTTATTTGCTCAATTGTAAAATTAACTATATTATAATACAGCACAATACACAAATCAATACCACAAAGCAGGATATTTTTGTTATATTTAATCAATCTGCTTATCTGCCAAACAATATCGCAACAAACCCTCACTGTTACACAAAATGAAACAACGCAGAATCAAAGACTCTGCGTTGTTTTTATTATACCAAAGATGAAAAAATGAATGCGAAAATCTTTTTGATAAATTCAAAAATTGTTGTAATGATTACTTCGATGTTGATTTTATCCACCGTGTTATCTGACTGAATTTCGTCAAATTCGGGAACAGAAACAAAGTTATTCTCCTCCCCTGCCGTCTGATCGATCAATGAGCAATAGCTGATATACATTGAATTTTCGCTGAGCTCAGTTTTCGAAGCAGACTGATTAATGTCTTCAAGCATAATGCTGGCATTGATAAGCATTTCAAAATCAAGCTCATTAATTAAACCGTCGTGGTTACAGTCAGCGGCTTTGCACATTGCCTCGCTGAGTCTTGATTCATCAACCAAACCGTTTGTAATCATATTGACTAAAAACGCATCGTTTGCATCATACCAACCGTTACCGTCAACGTCACCGAAAATAACAACGGTGTAGCTGTCAACAATTTCTCCGTTTCTTACAACATTTGTTATTGTGCCTGTGCCGATTTCTCCGGTGAGTGTGTCATACTCCAGCGTACACGTGTTATCAACCAAATCGATATAATCCGAAATCGAATCAAGACCTGCGTCAAGGCCGTAAATCAAACCGGCTTCGGGGTCAACAACAGCGCTTGTGTCATAGCTGCCCGTAATACCGACAACGCGAACAAGGCAGTAATCCTTATAAATTCCGTCGGAGGTTGTGGCGGTAATTACAACGGCACCGGCTTTTTTGCCCGTTACAAGTCCGTTTGAATCAACAGAAGCAACCGTTGAATCAGATACAGACCAGATAACAGTTTTGCTGCCTGCGACAGCAACAACGGAGAGCTGAGCCATACCGTTTACGGTTATATACGCATTATGAATTGTAAGCTCAATACCCTTTTGCGGGCTTGTAAGCTCGCAGGCAATTCCGTGATCAACCGCATAAATGTGAGCATAGGAATTTTCAACGCAGGCAAAAATCACATCCGTGCCGTTAAAAGCAGTTGAAGCAATAGTTGTGACTGTTCCCGGTATAACAACACGCTCGAGATTTTTACAGCCAGCAAACGCTCCTGTGTAGATGTCAGTTAAAGATTGCGGCAGGACAACACTTGTGATTGTTGTATTGTTCATAAAAGCATAGCTGCCGATTGCTGTTATGCCTGCCGGAATAACTACATCTGTTGCGTTGCCGCCGTATGAAAGAAGCATACCGTTAGCTACCGTGAAGCCTGCCGAAGCACCGTCCAGAAGAGTGTATGCAAGGTTATTTCGCTTGGCGTACGCGTGAGCAGTTGAACCTGAACAGCAGTAGATATTAGCATCATAACAGCCTGCAAAAGCATTGGTCGCAATGGCAGTATCGTAACCTGAAACATAAACCGTATTCAGGTTCTCATTCTGTGAAAACGCATTCTTTTGAATTTCCGTAACAGACTCTGAAATCATAACGCTTGTAAGGTTTTCAAGTCCGCTGAATGCGTGTGAACCGACAAGAGTTATACCGTCGGAAATAACAACCGACTCAATCTTATCTTTGCAGCTATACCACGGTGCATATGCGGCAGAAGCATAGCTTATCATATCGCCTTCGCCTGTAATGCAAAGCTCGTTATCAGTGTAAAGATACCAAGTGATGTTTTCACCGATATCGCCGAATTTGGTATAAAGTTGATCCGATTCTGTGCCAAGCAGAAGCGCATTTATAAGTTCATCGTTGCCTTGTTGTACGGTTATGTTTTTCCATTCATCATATGTAATTTCAATACGAGCAACAGAAAGCTTCGAACAGTTTTTAAACGCATTATCGCCTATATTTGTTGTGTTTTTGCTGAGGGTTATGTTTGTAAGCTCCGTGCAACCGTAAAACATATATTTACCGATTGAGGTTATGTTGACAGGCAGAGTGATTTCGGTCAGATTTACACAGCCGTAAAACGCATAGTCGCCGATTGAGGTTATATCGTCAGCTATTGTGACAGAAGTGATATTGTCTCTGTATTTATACCAGGGCACATAAGTTGTGCCGGTTGGATTTTCCATATCTCCCGTACCACTGATTTCAAGTTCACCGTCTGCATACAGAATCCAGTAAACATCAGTGCCACATTCACCCGGGATATGATGCATTCTGCCGTAATCATTACGGAACAAAATCATTTTATATAGTTCATCGTTGCCGGTTGAGACATTGACGGATTTCCATTGCTCGTACGAGCCTGCGTAATAAATCGCTTCTAAATAGTACGAACAGTTATAAAAAGCATTTGTACCGATTGATGTTACAGTTTCCGGGATTGTAATTTCTTTGACAAGCTCATTTCCAAAATAAAGGTTGTTAGCATAACGCATCGGGTTTGAATAGAGGTTGGAGAACTCAATTGCACACCAATCGGTAACATCACCTGTAAAATAAACGTTTTCGATACGATTGCATTCGTAAAACATATGAGTGCCTATTGAAGTGATGTCGTAAGAAAGAACAACTGTCGGGCAACCGCTTTTATACCACGGGGTATATTCGCAATAAGTTGCAGTTGAACTGCTTGTTGAGGTTACGTATTTCTGTGCTGTGCCGTTGCCTTTTGTAAATGTAACTTGTTCAATATTTGCACATCCGCTGAAAGTGTAACTGCTGTTGTATATTTTTGTGCTGACAGGTATGGTCAGTTCTTTCATGCCGTTACAACCGTAAAACGCATAGTTGCCGATTGATTCAACACTGTCAGCAATTGAGACAGATGTAATCCTCGAGCAATTGTAAAACATATAGCTACCGATTGAGGTAACACCATCGGCAATAATAACCGTACTGCAACCGCTTCTATACCACGGGGTGTATTTAGTTGAACTTGTGCTGTAATCATACGATGTACCGTCACCTTTGGTGATAGTGATTTTATTGATGTTAGCACAGTCGTAATATGTATAGATTTGAGCGTCGGTTAATCTTGCCGATATCGGAACAGAAAGCTCTATAAGCCCCGTACAGTTGTAAAAAGCATAGTTGCCGATTAAGGTTACGCTGTCGGGGATGATAATTTTTTCGAGCAAGGTACAGTTATAAAATGCATAATCACCAATCAGAGTAAGAGCTTCGGGCAAGGTAACATTTGTAATTTTATCCTTATAAACATACCACGGGGCATAGTTATCGGAAGAATAATTGTACATATTACCCATACCGCTGATTACAAGTTCGCCATTGGGATACAGAATCCAATCGAGATTGTCGCCGCATTTGCCGGAGGCGAGAAAAGTGTTGTTCCCAATCAGGTTGTTAATCAGAATATCGTTGCCTTGACCGATTGATACGTTCATCCACTGTTCTGCAGAACCTTCATAGTAAACAGCTGTGATGCCGTTACAGCCGTAGAAAGCGTAGTCACTTATCGTTGTTACTGTTGTGGGTATGATAACCTGCGTTACAAGCTCATCATCGAAATAAAGGTTATCTGCATAGTACATAGGAGTTGAATAAGCATCGGTAAAATTTATTTTACACCAGTCTGCTATATCACCATTATAGTATGTGTTTTCAAGTGCGGTGCAGTAATAAAATGCGTTCTCACCGATTGAGGTTATGCTGTCGGGCAGAGTAATATTTTTGAGTCCGTTACAGCCGTAGAATGCGTTCTCACCGATTGAAGTTATGCTGTCGGGCAGGATGATATTTTCGAGTCCGGAACAGCCGCTGAAAGTGTAGGAAGAAATAGCGCAAACTCCTTCTTCAATTACCAGTTCTTTCAGGTTACTTCTGCTTGCATACCATGGTGTATATTGGTAGTTTACTATATCTGAAGGTGCGGTTGTAATGGTGCCGTAGTCCACCATTGTGCCGTTACCTTTAGTGAGGATAATTTTTTCAATATTGGTACAATTGCCAAAAACATAACTACTGTTATATATCTTTGCCGATACAGGTATAGTCAGCTCTTTGAGACTTGAACATCCGTAAAACGCACGGTCATCTATATCTGCTACTTTATCCGGAATAATAAGGCCGGTAATTGCAGAACCATAGGCAAAAGCCGACCTGCCTATTTTAGCCACATCGTTACCGATTGAAACAGCGCTGATTTTGCTATAACCGGTAAATGCAAAATCACTTATTGAGGTAATACCGTCGCTTATTGTTACTGATGTGATTTTTGAGCGGTGAGTATACCACGGGTAAGCATCTGCGCTGATATAAGTAAACATTTCACCTGTGCCTGTAATTTCGAGCAGACCGCTTTCATACAGAGTCCAGGTGAGATTATCGCCGCAGGTGCCGGTATCAACGTAGTGGATGGTTGCGTTAAAGAGAGGGTCGTTATAAAATGTATAGATTTGGATTTCGTCCCACTGGTTTTCTGTACCTATATAATACACATCTTTAAGACTTTCACAAGACACAAAAGCTTCTTCGTCAATGAGCTTGACGCTGCCGGGTATTGTAATGCTCCTGAGGTCTAAACAACCGCTAAACGCAGAACTACCGATGCTTGTTACACCGTCAGGAATTCTTAATTCGGTTATATCATCACAGTTATAGAACATACCCGCACTTATTTCAGGCAAAGTTTTGGGAAGCACTATTTCACTAAGCTCATAGCAATCACCGAATGCGTAGCTGCCAATGCTTGTTACGCCGGCGGGAATTTCTATACTCTCAAGCACTTCGCAGTTTCTGAACATTGAGCTTCCGATGGTTGTTATACCACTCGGAAGAGTTATGTTTTTAAGCCTTTGGCAATATTGGAATGCAGCGTTACCAATGCTTTTTACGCTTTCGGGTATTGTTATGCTCTTGAGAGCTATGCAATAATCGAAGGCGTGATTGCCGATGTTTGTGACACCATCGGGAATTTCCAGACTCAGAATACCGGTGCAATAAGAGAATGCATAGTCACCGATTGTTGTTACCTTGTCGGGAATTACTATACTTGAAATACCGTAGCAGGCTTGGAACGCATATTTACCGATAGTTGTTATAGTATCAGGTAAAGTTATTTTTCTAATGTATCTGTAAAACTCAAACGTATAATCGCCGACACTTGTTACGCCTTCAGATATTACAGCGCTCTTAATATCCTCTCTGTAAGTTACCCACGGCTGTTCGTCATTGTAAAAGTCATACATCTCGCCGCTACCCTTGATTGTCAAGCTCTTGGTATTTGCATCATAAATCCAAATAACGTTATCGCCGCAGACACCTGCCGTATTACAGTAACGGGTTGCATTCAGAAGGTCGTCGTTTACGACACCGATTGAGATGCTGTTCCACTGCTCCTCTGTGCCGCCGTAAAATACATCTGCAAGAGCCGGACATCCGGCAAATGCACCGTTGCCTATACTTGTTACACTTTCCGGTATGGTAACACTTATAAGACTATGATAATCAACAAAAGAACTGGTACCGATATCTGTTACACCGTCATTAATCACGATACGTTGGATCGAATTTTTATACTCTTCCCACGGACGCTCATTCATCATTGATCCTGAACCTGAAATTGTGAGAATTTTGGTATTCAAATCACAAATCCAGATAAAGCCATCAGCAAATACGCCCTGAATTACAAACTCTTTACCGCAGATTTCGCAGATTGTACCGTCGCATTCTGTGTGATTACATACAAGGTCACATCTTGAACAGACATAGTCACTCTCAGACCAATCGTGTCCGGCAGGAATCACCTGAGTAAAACGGTGTCCGCATTTGCAGGTACCGGTTATGTATCCGTCTTCGGTGCATGTGTGGTCAACGCTTTCTTCAACTGCCATTATGGTGTGAATATGTTTGAAGTGTTTTGTTGCATCCATCAAATAAAGATTATCGTCACCGATTGAGATATTGTTCCACTGCCCCTCCACACCATCATAATGCACGTCTGTAATACCGCTACAACCGTTAAATGCACTTTTGCTGATGCGCGTTACGCTGTCGGAAATTTCAATGGTTGTAAGGCTTTTGCAATTATAGAACGCATATTCGCCAATGCTTGTTATGCCGCTTTCAATATGTACTTTTTTGATATTAGCACGGTAAGAAGTAGTACACCACGGTGCCCATGAATAAGAAGCCCAATTTGGCATCTCACCTGTACCGGCGATTTCAAGTACACCTGTGTCAGTATCAAGCAACCAGATAAGATTATCGCCACAAGTGCCGCTGTAAACTGCCGCCTCAGCTTTGAAGTCAAACAGGCTCGGCAACTCAAGCCCGACAAAGCCACTGAGCGGTGCGGCACTAAGAGTCATCACAACACAAAGTACAACTGCCAGAACTTTAACAAGCGTTTTTTTCATAAAGCATTACCTCCTCGAAAGGATAAAACTCACTTAAACTTCTCCATATTTATTTTAGATTAAACTAATCCGTAAGTAAAGAAAATCTCACTTGTGGAACAATACAAAAATCACATCTGACATTTGTTTATATCCACCAACAGACCACTTCTCCAAACAAAGAAGTCTGCCGTGAATATAACGCCATATAAAATCTGCCGTCACAGCAAAGAAAATCGCAATATCCCGCGCGGCAGAGACCTGCTGTTGTGTTTTGCTAAATAACGGTATTGCACTCTCAAGGGATTCATCGCTCATTGCCCTAAAAGGTCAGCCCCCGCGCCGTATCTTTCCCTGTTTTATCACTGAATTGACATAAACGGACAAAAGGCATATAATTGCATTATACGCATTATAAAATATTTTCTGCGTAATCGGAGGAATAGCTTATGAGTTCTTTTGCGACGTTTTTCAGCTCAATTAATCCACGCTATATTATGCCTTTTTTCACGGCTCTGAGTGTGGTTCTTACTTCGATTTTCACCGCATTCATTCCTGCTGAGCCTCAGGGTCATATTTTCACACCACCCGTTGAGGCTGCTGCACCGGAGCAAACGTTTGAAATAACCGACGAATATGTTATCGTTGTTTCAGATACTGCGAGCGAAGCGGAAATCACCGCCGCCAACCTGCTCAAAAGCACTTTTGAAGAAATCAACGGGACAAACATCAACATAATCACCGACAGTACGGATAAAGCCGAAAAAGAAATTGCGCTCGGCAAAACCGACAGAGAATACGACGATACCGTCGATTACACTGCGCTTGGCGATGAGGGCGTTTGCATCAAAACCGTCGGCGATGATATTGTCATTACGGGCGGTGAAAAACGCGGAACGCTCTATTCCGCCTATACCTTCCTTGAGGAATATTTCGGTTACCGCAGATTTACACCCGACCTGACGGTCATCCCCGAAGCGGAAACACTGCTTATCCCTGCAGAAATTGATTATTCCTACGTTCCGCCCTTTATGTACAGACAGACCGACTGGTATCCCGGCAGTGACAGCGAATACAAAGTATCAAACCGACTCAACAACGGTTCTATGGCAGAAGCTGCAGGCGGCGGAGTTGAATACGCCGGTCCGTTCTGCCACACGTTTTCAAGCCTTGTGCCGACTTCACTTATCGAAACTGAACCCGAGCTTTTTGCGCTTGGCGTTCAGAACGGCGAAAGAACAACAGATCAGCTTTGTCTGACAAATCCGAAGACTCTTGAAATTGCTATAACTACGGTTCGTGAGTGGTTGGCAGATAATCCTGATGCCGCATTTGTTTCCGTAACACAGAACGACAACTCCAACTACTGCGTGTGCGAGGACTGCGCAAAGATTGACGCCGAAGAAGGCAGCCATTCGGGCACGATGATTCGTTTTGTCAACGCAATCGCTGACGATATCAGAGAGGATTATCCCAACGTGCTTGTCGACACCTTTGCTTACACTGACGGTTACACAAGACAGGCTCCGAAAATTACCGTGCCGAGAGATAACGTTGTAATCCGCCTTTGCTCGATTGAGTGTAAGTTTTCCGCACCAATGGACAGCGGCTATTCCGAGGACAACGAGGAGTTTCTGCAAGACCTTAAGGAATGGTCTGAAATAAGCGACCACCTTTTCGTCTGGGACTATACAACCGATTACAACAGCTTGCTCACCCCATTCGGAAACTTTGGCTCACTCCAACGCAACCTTCAGATTTTTGCAGAGAACGACGTCATCGGTGTCTTTGAGGAAGGTGCCAGCGGCACGGCTGCCAACGGCGAATTTGCGGAGCTTCGCTCTTATATGCTTTCCCGACTTATGTGGGATCCTTATCAGGATGCCGATAAGCTGATGTACGATTTTTGCAAAGCCTATTACGGCGCAGGCTATCAGCACATAATTGATTTCATAAACGGTATTGACGAAAACAACGGCTTCGGCTTCAATATAATCCAGTACTGGCTCATCTTCCCCGAACACGTAGATATGGAATACGGTATGGGGTGCTTTGACAAATACTATTCCATGAGTATTCTTAACATAGACGACAAAACCCTCAAGGAATACGATAAGCTGTGGGAAGATGCCATCGCCGAAGCACAGACCGATTGGCAAAGAGAAAACGTAAAACGGTCACAGATTTGCTGGCGATACTGGAAAGCAAACTTCAAGCGCGGTGAATTTTCCGCCCTTAATGAGTCAAAGCGAATTGCAGAAAACGAAAAGCTATACAACGATTTGTTGCATTTCAATATTTCATCGCTTATGATTGCCAACGCAAGACATACAGGTCGCCTTACCGATACCCCCGATTTCAAAGCCGTCCCTGCAGAATGGGTTAAAAGCAAATAAAACCCGAACGCAAAAATCGGTGTACGGAAAAATCCGTGCACCGATTCCTTTTTTATTCAGCAGCCGCAGTTTTTGTCAAACGCAGGGTTGCAGGCGTAGTAATTCTTGCTGTCGAGTTTGTCTGTCACAAAGCGAAGTCCTTCACCGTTACAATCAAAGTGAAACAACACAGAATCAAAAACTTTTTATATCCTCTGCAGAATAAACAACAAACGTTGTTGTTTCACTATTCGAATCACAGAATTCAACCTCATATTCTTCACCATCATTGTGACAAATAACTATTGTACCTACCGCACCTTTGGGTATTCCGTTTTTCTCAACAAGAGTTATTATTGTATCGTTTTCACAAAACATTATTAAGCTCACTTTAATCGACAAAATACACAATAAATGTTTTTCTCTTACCTCCTACAACAGTTCTTTCAACTTCATCATCCCAAAAAGGTAAAAGATAGTTCTTAAAATCCTTTATAATATCATCTTTCAATGCGTGCTCGTTTTTCAAAAAACAAGTAAAATTATGAATTAGCAGAACGATATTATCATTATCTATCCAACTTAAATCAGTCATTATATCATAGTAACTGTGATAATCAGGTTTCATATACTGAGAAAGTTCAGGGAAC
>JAZRRT010000146.1:0-2171 GCA_045650985.1 Acutalibacteraceae bacterium
CGTCAGAGAGCAGGAGGACGCAGTCGGTCACAGCGTGCGTGCCGTTTACCTCTACTGCGCAATGGCTGACCTTGCAGCCGCTTACGGCGACGAAACACTTTTCAATGCGGCTGACAAGCTGTTTGACTCGATGGCAAAGAAGCGTATGTACATCACGGGCGGCATCGGTCAGACCTGCGTTGGCGAAGCATTCCTCGGCGACTATGACCTGCCCGAAACGTCATCATACTGCGAAACCTGCGCTGACATAGGCCTTATCCTTTTTGCACAGCGTATGTACGCTGTAAAGCCCGACCGTAAGTATGCGGATATTGCAGAGCTTGCGCTCTATAACGGTTTCCTTTGCGGGCTTTCACTCGACGGCAAGGCTTTCTTCTACGACAACTCAATTGAGGTTGACCTGACGGGAATTGCAAACCCGCACGACAACCGCCACAGACCCTTCTACCCGATTACACAGCGCCTTGAGGTATTCGATTGCTCCTGCTGTCCGCCCAACGTCACAAGGCTGATTGCATCCGTAGGCGAGCTTGCCTGCTCGGCAAACGAGGATACGCTCTGGCTTCATCAGTTTATCGACGGTGAGTTTGAGGACGGCGGCAAAAAAATCAAGGTTGAAACCGCATACCCCGATAACGGCACAATCAGAATCACCTGCTCAGGCAATTTCAGGCTGGCGCTTCGCCTGCCCTGCTGGTGCAGAAACTATACGCTCAGCAAACCTGCCCAAGTCGGCGAAGACGGATACATCTGCATTGACGTTGCCGACGGTGAGGTTATCGAATACGTGCTTGATATGCCCGTAAGATTCGTGCAGGCAAACAGACAGGTGCGTCAGTGTTGCGGCAGACTTGCCGTACAGCGCGGCCCGATTGTCTACTGCGCAGAAGGTGTGGACAATCCCCTTCCGCTGCGCGGTCTTTACGTTGATCCGAAAGCACCCGCCGCAATCGCCAAGGACGACACGCTCGGCACCACAACGATTGAGCTTGACGGATTCATACAGAAAGAAAACGACGAGCTTTATTTCGACTACGACGAAGACCTTATTCCGCAGAAAATAAAACTCATCCCCTACTATGCCTACGCCAACAGAGGCGAGAGCGATATGCTCATCTGGCTCACACGCAAATAAAAAGCAACCGCTTTATTTTATAACAGAGAGGAAAACAGATATGCTTCACAACTCCGAACACAACCGTGACGTAATGAAAAAAATCGGCTTCCCCGAAGAAGCTCAGTACTGCTTCACAAAGGTTTTCGAGCAGCTTGACGAAAACAAAAAATGGGGCGAAGCCTTTGACAAAATTTATGAGGAATATATGTTCCCCTGGGCTGACGAGCTCGGCAAAGCACTCGAAAAGGTAACAAAGCTCGCAAAGAAGATGGAAAAGCCTGCCTGCACAATGCACATGACATTCCTGCTTTGCTGCAGCGAGGAGCTTCTCAAGCGCTACCGCGAAAAGGGTCTGCCCGACCAGATGTACTACGACCTTATGTGCGACCTCAAGTACAAGCTTATCGAGTGCCGTAACTGCGAAAACTGCTGGGGCACTTTCGTTGGCGGATGGTTCCACGGACAGTATGAGATTGACCGTTTTGCGCTGGGCAGATTCCAGTTTGAGCTTCGCGAGCTTGACGAGAAGCACGACGGTAAGGTACTCTCAAGCGGTCACGTTCTCCACAAAGGCGACAAATATGTAAACTTCCACATCCCCTCATCAGGCGTTCCGCTGACAGATGACGTAAGATTTGATTCATACAACAGAGCTCAGGAATTTTTCAAGGACGTATTCGGTGACGGACCGATTCTCTTCGGCTGCGGCTCCTGGCTTCTTTATGACAAATACCTCGATTTCCTGCCCGAAAAGAGCAACACCGCAAAGTTCATCCGCGATTTTGAAATTCTTGAGCAGGAAGAAAAAGAAGAATTTAACGACGGTTGGCGAATTTTTGACCGTTTCTCCGACCTTCCCGTTGAGCAGTGGCCCAGAGACAACTCTCTGCGCCGTGCATTTGCAGAATACGTTGAGGCAGGCGGCAAGACCGGCCACGGCTTTGGCGTAATCCTCTTTGATAAAGGTAAGATAATCAGATAACTATGAAGGTTTTAAGCCTGAAAACCGAAGACTACCGCAACCTCGCCGCCAAGGAATACAATCCCGGCGGCG
>JAZRRT010000147.1:0-2342 GCA_045650985.1 Acutalibacteraceae bacterium
GCTTGGCCTCCGACTTGTGGTCACTTGCACGGCAGCCCATTTTTGCAAATGCTTCGATTCTCTCGAGAAGTGCTTCTTCAAGAGCTGTATAGCTCTCAATTTTTCTGCCGACTCTCTCTTCAAGTGAAGCAAGCCACGGTATGAAGGAGGGAAGTTCTATTGAAAGAGCCTTGTCGGGACGGAAAGCAGGTATTACCTTTGTTTTGAAGCTTTCATCCTGTGCAAGAAGCACGTGATATTCAAGTGAATCTGCAGGGTCGTCTGTTGTGTAAACGCAGGCAACGTTTGAGCGTGCTATAAGCTCACGCGGAGTAAAGCCGCCCTCGTTGATTTTTGCGTTTGCCTTTTCCCATATCTCTTCGGCAGTTTTTGCACTTAAGGGTGTGTCAATGCCGAAGTAACGCTGAAGCTCAAGGTGAGTCCAGTGATAGAGCGGGTTGCCGGGTGCGTAAGCGAGCATAGTTGCGTAAGCAACAAACTTGTCGTGCCAGCTTGCATCGCCCGTGATGTATTTTTCGTCAATTCCGAATGAGCGCATTGCACGCCACTTGTAGTGGTCGCCTGCAAGCATAAGCCAGGCGATATCGGAAGGCTGCTTGTTTTCGTAAATCTCTTTTGGTGAAAGGTGACAGTGCCAGTCAAAAACAGGCATTTCGTTTGCGGCGGCAAAAAGCTCAATTGCCGCAGGGTTGTTGAGGAGGAAATCCTCACCCATAAACTTTTTCATAATCATCTCTCCCTGATAATTATTCTTCGTAAATAAATTCTTTTAAGTAAGCTATATTTGCTCCGAGGTCAAGGCTCAGCACTGACTGACCCGAAACGCTCTTGCTCTTCCACGTGCCCTCTGCAGGTACACTGCCCTGCTCAATATCGTAGTGCAGGTAGCGGAACAAACCGTTGATTGCAAGTCCCGTAAGCGATGCAGGTGACATATCCGTTTCAACACGGCTTAAAACGTCACCGACAATTTCGTACAGCTTTGCAGGGCTTGTGCTCTTGCAGTTGTCAATTATTGCCGTCATCACCTTACGCTGTCTTTCGGTACGCATAAAGTCTGAATCGAGCTTTCTTATACGGCAGTACCACAGTGCCTCTTTGCCGTTGAGGTGTACAGCTTCGCCTGCCTTGATGTTTGTCAGGTGAACTGCGTCACGCATATATTTTGCCTCTTTTTCCGTAATCTCTACGGTAACGCCGCCAAGTCCGTCTACTATGCTTTCAAACATTGAAAAGTCTACAAGCATATAGTGGTCAATCTCAACGTTGAAATTGTATTCGATGGTGTCCATTACCATCTGTGCACCGCCCCATGTGCAGGCGGCGTTGAGCTTGGCACTTTTTTTCTTTTCGGGAATGTATACGTAGCTGTCACGCATAAACGACGTCAGCTTGATTTTTTTTGTTGCCGTGTTGATTGATACCATCAGCATCGTGTCAGAGCGTGACGTATCGTCGGGGTTGCGTCGGTCAACGCCGATAAGAAGTATGTTCTTGACTGACGCACTCTGAATAAGTGTGTCGCTGTCAAGGAATACGTTATCCTTGTGCCCTGTTTCGGTGTAGTTGACACTGCTGAACGTGTGGTATACGAGTGCAGTGCCCATACCTGCAAGCAGAATTACAAGAAGCACAACAGCCCTTACGGTGCGGAAAAGCTTGCTTTTACGCTTTTTCTTCTTTTTAGGCGGTTCTTCGGGCTCGGGGTCTTCCTCGTCGGGTATGTTTTCGTAGTTGTCGCTCTCAAACTCGTCAAGGTCATAGTCAGCGTAGCTTTCGGTCTGACGGTTACGGCTGATGTAAATATCCTCGTGAGTACTGCGCGGCGTTATATAAATATCTTCCGTCTCAATCGGTGCGGTGTCACCGATGTTGTCACGGCGGGGCTTGTTGCCGCCGACGTAAATGTCTTCCAAAGTGATCGTCCTTTTTGTGATTAATAAAAAAACAAGCGGATCTGTAAGCCGGGTTCTGTCGTTTAAGGCAACTATCTTTCTAGGCACTGCGTTGCCACAGTGCTCAAGCCACCCGTCGGAGTATGGGCCGAGCAAGCCACTCCATTCGGTGTTGCTTCGGATAGGGTTTACAGGGCCGTACAGTCTCCTGCACGCCGGTGAGCTCTTACCTCGCCTTTCCACCCTTACCGGCAATGTGAATTGCCGGCGGTATATCTCTGTTGCACTGTCCCGGAGGTCACCCTCGGCGGCCGTTAGCCGTTATCCTGCTCTGCGAAGCCCGGACTTTCCTCGTCAGCAAGGGTGATAAGTCCCTGCCGCCGCAGCTGCCCAATCCGCTTGTATATGGTGGGTGTCTCCAAATGGAAACACTCTATTATTTTATAA
>JAZRRT010000148.1:0-11253 GCA_045650985.1 Acutalibacteraceae bacterium
TATTTAAGGCAGCACATAAGTCTGCCGCAAGTACCGCTGATTTTTACGGGACTTAAGGAAAGACTCTGCTCTTTTGCCATTTTAATTGAAACGGGCTGGAAGTCACCCATATATGAGCTGCAGCAGAATGGTCTGCCGCACATTCCGAGACCGCCGAGCATCTTTGCCTCGTCGCGTACACCGATTTGTCTGAGCTCGATTCTGGTGTGGAAAACGCTTGCAAGGTCTTTTACAAGCTCGCGGAAGTCAACTCTGCCGTCAGCAGTAAAGTAGAAAAGAATCTTACTGCCGTCAAGCGTATAATCAACGTCAACAAGCTTCATATCAAGACCGTGCTTTGCAATTTTCTGCTCGCATATCCTGAGCGCTTCTTCTTCTTTCTTTCTGTTTTCTTCGAGCTTCTTTATATCTTCTTCCGTAGCCTTGCGAATGATTTTTTTAAGCGGTTTTACAATTTCGCTGTCGCTGACTTCTTTGGGCTCAATTGCAATTTCTCCGCATTCTACACCTCTGACGGTTTCGACGATAACCTTTTCATCAAGTTCGAAATCCATACCGACAGGGTCAAAATAATATACTTTTCCGACATCCTTGAATCGGACACCTACAACGTTTGCCATAATGTTTACCTTCTTTATGTGATGTTTGAGTTATTTATCCTGAGCTCTTCTCATCAGACTGCAGAACCGCGTGACGAGAAGGGTTTTGTTGGCGTTTTGTGCCGCGCTTTTTTCAAGCTGTGCTACCGCATCCATCAACCTGAGAAGCTGTGCTGCCGTGCAGGAGCGTGAGAGTGCGGTTGCTTCGTTTGGTGCGCAGGAGAGAAAAACCGCGTTTGTGCTTTGCTTTCGCGCAATCGCATCGCGGAATATGATTCTGAGCTGTGCGAGAGTGAGTACAAGCAGTTCGGGGTCTTTTTCGAATGCTCCGGTTTCGCGCATCAGGTCAAACTCATTGTGTGAGAGCAGAGCAGTTGTGACAAGCCGAGCTTTTTCGCAGGCTGCATCGTGCTTTTTGTTAAGTGAATCGCTGAGCTGTTGACCGAGGCTGTAAACTGCCGTACGGGAAAGAATCGTTTCAAGAAGTGCGGATGAATTTGGGCAGGTGAGCACAAATCTTACGTATTCAGGCGGCTCTTCAAGAATTTTGAGCAGTGCATTCTGTGCCTGCTCGTTTGCGTACTGCATATTGTGCAGCAGAAATACGCGGTGCTTTGCCTCGTTCGGGAAAACAAAGGCATTGCTGCGTATTGTTCTTACGGCGTCTACCTTGAGCGGTGAAGTATCGTCCTGAGAGGCGAGTGACTCCGAAATATCCGGGTGAAAGCCCTTGGAAGCTTTAACACAGTCCGGACATATTCCGCAGGGCTTTTCTCCTGTGCCTGAGCACACGTGAGTGCGGCTGATAAGGCGCGCCAGATTGAGCCGATCAACCTCGCTTGCGCCCTCGAGTATTATTGCGTGAGGGAGTCTGCCGGTGTCGGCTGCGGCGCTGAGCAAGCTTTTGAGCTCGCTGTTTATCTGTATACCTTGAAAATTCATCGTGAAATCCTTACAGCTTTACAAATTTGTCTACGTCGACTACGAATATGGTTGCGCCGCCTACGTTTACCTCTAAGGGCACGGATTTTACCGCGCTTTCGCTTGCGGCAGATGATGACACAATCTGCTTGTGGCTGTGAGCCTTTTTGCCTATGAGAGCAATAACTTCGTCAACCTGAGCTTCCTCAACGCCGATAAGGAGCGTGGTGTTGCCTGCGCGCATAAATCCGCCCGTGGTTGACAGCTTTGTTGCGCTGAAACCTGCGCGTGAAATTTCGGCAATAACCGCCTGCGCATCGTCGCTGTGGACGATTGCGATTATAAGTTTCATACTCATATCCGTTACCTTATCTCTGTGCCTTATACTGCATAAGAGCCTTTGCGAGCTGGTCGGGGCATGATGTCGGCTTGAAGCCGCAGGTGATGCCGGAGAGTCTGTTGATTGCTTCGTCGATATGCATACCGTTGACGAGTTTTGCGATGCCTTTGAGGTTTCCGTCACATCCGCCCATAAACTTTACGTCAGTGATAATATCGTTTTCAACCGTTACCGTAATGGCACGTGAACAAGTGCCTGATGTCCTGTATGAAAATGTCATTTTGTTTGCACCTCGCATTATAATTATAGTTAAAGTAATTATAACCTATTATAAATAATATACTAATGAGCCGCTTCTGTCAAGCAAAAGGGAAACAGACGGCACGACTTGGGGAGCCGTGTCGCCTGTTTACAAGATGGGTGTGAAAAGAGAAGTTTATGATTAAGCTATGAATTTATGGTTTTGTGCGTTTGAAGCGTTTGTGTTGTTGCTGACAATGCGGAACTGGCTGCGTCTCATCTGAGCTACTCTGTTGTCGTGCTCAATGCGCTGTGCGCGCAGCTTCATAGCCTTTTTCTTTCTGTGGCGGATAATAACCTGAGCGATGTGATAACCGATTCTGTCGGCTACTCTGTTTTCAAAAGCGACAAGCTTTTCTTCGTGTAAAATACCGATGAGGATAAGTGTGAGTGCAACTGTTGCAACAGCCATCTGAAACCAAAACATATTTATACTTCCTTTCTTTACTTTAACTGAGTGAGTCGAACGTTTTGTGAACGTTTGTTCTTTACGAGTTTGATTATAGCACATTTTTCGAACAAGTCAATACAAATGTTCGAAAAAAATCGCAACGTCAGTCCCAAAAACGGGACTGAGCTTAAAAATGCGTTTTTTTGGCGGATTTTGTGCTTTTCAGCTCGGATTTTCGGGTATGAAATCCGCATCCGCAAAAGAAGGATTTGTTTCATATTCTACAAGTTGACCAAAAAAGAAGAGAAAAGTTTTAGCTTATTTTGTCGATAACCTTATTGACTCAACACTATATATTGTGGTACAATCACTTTGCAATCAAGAAAGCCTCTGACGAAAACGGGCGTACGCCTGCGTGGAGTTGACCACGGTGAGGTTTTATGTATGTCGATCGTCTGGGCAGCATTCCGTACATCTGCGGAATGTTGCTATTTGTTTTTTATGAGAAGGGTGATTAGATATGTTTGAACAGTGGAAAGGCTTTGTAAGCGGCAACTGGAAGAAGAGAATTGATGTGCGCAACTTCATCCAGACTAACTATAAGCCGTATGAGGGCGATGAGAGCTTCCTTTGCGGTCCTACGGAAAGAACAAAGGCAGTATACGCAAAGTTTGACGAGCTTCTCAAAAAGGAGCACGAAAACGGCGGTGTGCTCGACGTTGATACAGAAACCGTTACTTCGCTGACTGCATATGCGCCGGGTTATCTCGATAAAGAGAATGAGATTATTGTCGGTCTGCAGACTGATGCTCCGCTCAGACGCGGTGTCAATCCCTTTGGCGGTATCAATATGACACGTAAGGCATGTCAGGCTTACGGTTACAAACTCAGCGATAAAATTGAGCAGGAGTTTACATACCGTACAACTCATAACGACGGTGTTTTCCGTGTATACAGTGATGAAATCCGTGCGGCACGTCACACAGGTATTATCACAGGTCTTCCCGATGCATACGGCAGAGGCAGAATCATAGGTGATTATCGCCGTGTTGCCCTCTATGGTATAGACAGACTTATTGAAGAAAAGATAAAGGATAAGGCAGAGCTTGCAGCTCAGGACGTTACTGCAGAGGAAATCCGCAGACTTGAGGAGCTTTATCAGCAAATTAATTTCCTCGGCAAGCTCAAGGAAATGGCAGAGATGTACGGCTACGATATTTCCGCTCCTGCAAAGGATTCAAAAGAGGCTGTGCAGTGGCTGTACTTTGGTTACCTCGGCGCAATCAAGGAGCAAAACGGTGCGGCAATGAGTCTGGGCAGAGTTTCTACTTTCCTCGACATTTATTTTGAGCGTGACCTTGCAAACGGTACTTATACAGAAGAGCAGATTCAGGAAATCGTTGATGATTTTGTTATGAAACTGCGTATGGCACGTCACCTTCGCACACCCGAATATAACGAGCTTTTTGCAGGCGACCCGATGTGGATTACAGAGGCAATCGGCGGTATGGGTGAGGACGGAAGAACACTTGTTACAAAGTCATCCTTCCGTATTCTCAACACGCTTTACAATCTCAATCCGTCTGCAGAGCCTAATATGACCGTGCTCTGGTCAGTCAGCCTTCCCAAGGCATTCAAGCGTTTTGCTGCAAAGGTAAGCTGTGATACAGACTCTATTCAGTATGAGAATGACGATGTAATGCGTCCTGTTTACGGCGATGACTATGCTATTGCCTGCTGTGTTTCCGCGATGAGAGTCGGCAAGGATATGCAATTTTTCGGTGCACGCGCCAACCTTGTAAAGCTTCTTCTTATGAGCCTTAACGGCGGTAAGGATGAGAAGAGCGGCAAGCAGGTTGCTCCTGCAGGCAAGAAGTTTGAGGGCGAATATCTCGACTATGATACAGTTATTGAGCTGATGAATGTTTACCGCCCCTGGCTTGCAAAAACGTACGTCAAAGCGATGAATATGATTCACTATATGCACGATAAGTATGCATACGAAAAGGTGCAGATGGCTCTTCACGACAGCGACGTTCACCGCTATATGGCATTCGGCGTTGCAGGCTTGAGCGTTCTTGCGGATTCACTTTCTGCTATCAAGTATGCAAAGGTAAAGGTTATCCGCGACGATAGCGGACTTATTACCGATTTTGTAACCGAGGGCGATTTCCCGAAGTACGGTAATGATGATGACAGAGCGGATATTATTGCCAAGGAGCAGATAGGTCTTTTCTTTGAAGAGCTTAAAAAAGTGCCCACTTACAGAAATGCGGAGCACACGCTCTCCATTCTCACAATTACATCAAACGTTGTATACGGCAAGAAAACGGGCAACACACCCGACGGCAGACGCGCAGGCGAGCCGTTTGCTCCCGGTGCAAACCCGATGCACGGCAGAGATGCTTCAGGTGCTCTCGCTTCGCTCAACTCCGTTGCAAAGCTGACTTACGATGTATGTAAGGACGGTATTTCAAATACGTTCTGCGTTGTGCCTCAGGCACTCGGCGGCGACGATGAAACACGTTATGAAAATCTCAGCTCGATTATCGACGGCTATTTTGGTCTTAACGCACAGCATATCAACATTAACGTTTTTGACCGTGAGATGCTGATTGATGCTTCTGAGCATCCCGAGAAGTATCCCAACCTCACAATCCGTGTTTCCGGCTATGCAGTAAACTTCCACAAGCTTTCTAAAGAGCAGCAGAAGGAAGTTATTGCCCGTACGTTCCACTGCTGTATGTAAGCGGCGTGACGTTGCTTGCAATATCTCGACAAAACAGAGGCACAGAGTAAAGCAGCTGAAACGGTATAAGTTTATACTTAATAGGTAAAAAGAGGAGAGGGTGACCTCTCCTCAAATCATAAAAGGAGGTGCAGTATGAGCACGGTTGGCAAAGTCCATTCTTTTCAGAGCCTCGGCGCGGTTGACGGTCCGGGTATACGGTTTGTTGTTTTTATGCAGGGCTGTCCCTATTCCTGCCCGTACTGCCACAATCCCGATACGAGACCTTTCAGCGGCGGCACGGAATACACCGTTGATGAAATTGTGGAAAAGGCAAAGCGGTACAAAACCTATTTCGGCGAAAAGGGCGGAGTTACGGTTTCGGGCGGTGAGCCGCTTATGCAGGCGGAGTTTGTTGCCGAGCTTTTTGAGGCGCTTCACAAAAACGGCATTACAACCGCTGTTGATACGGCAGGTGTCAAAGTAACCGATGCGGTGCGCCGTGTGCTGAAAAACAGCGATACCGTACTGTGCGACATTAAATTTCCGACCGATGAGCTTTACAGGAAACATATCGGCACGGGTATTGAAACGGTGCTTGATTTTATCGGAGAGTGCAACAAAACACAAGCAGACGTTGTAATCCGCCACGTTGTAGTGCCCGGTATGACCGATTCCGCACAAAGCATAAAGCAGATTGCGGCACTTGCGAAAAATGTGAAAAATCTGAGCAAAATTGAGCTGCTGCCGTTTAAAAAGCTCTGCGTGCAGAAGTATAAGGAGCTCGGTCTTGAATTTCCGCTTGCCGATACGCGCGAGTGCGATGCCGATACGATAAATGAGCTTTATAAGTTAATATAAAACAAAACAAGCAGTGATGAAGTGTGTTTCTCATCACTGCTTGTTTTTTCAGAAGTTGTTTTCGTCGTTTAATACTGCGTGCGCACAGCGTATGCCGTCAACGCCTGCGGAAACAATACCGCCTGCGTAACCTGCGCCCTCACCGCACGGAAAAACGCCGCCGATATTGCACTGGAAATACTCATCTCGAGTAATTCTTACAGGGGAGGATGAGCGGCTTTCGGGTGCTGTAAGTACCGCATCGGGCAATGCAAAGCCTTTGAGCTGTTTGTCCATTTTGATAAGCGCATCCGCAATTGTGTCGGTTACTTTCTGCGGCAAAACCTTGCGTATATCACCGGGTGTAACGCCGGTCGGGCAAGAGGGTCTGACGCTGCCGAGCTTTTCTGACGGACGGTTTTCGAGAAAATCGCCTACAAGCTGTGCAGGTGCACGGTAGTCTGAACCTGCTGCCTCAAATGCGGCGCTTTCTATTTTGCGCTGCAGGTGCATACCTGCAAGCGGATGCTCGCTGCCGAAATCGTGCGGTTCAATGCCTACGAGAATTGCAGAGTTGGAGTTTTCACCGTCACGGGCATATTCGCTCATACCGTTTACAACCATTCTGCCTTTTTCGCTTGATGCGGCAACAACCGTGCCGCCCGGGCACATACAGAAGGTGTAAGCGCCTCTGCCGCCCTGAGGATGGCAGGAGAGTTTGTAGTTTGCCGCACCGAGCCTCGGATGTCCTGCAAATTCGCCGTACTGTGAGCGGTCAATAAGCTCACGCGGATGCTCTATTCTTGTGCCTACCGAGAAGGGCTTCTGTATCATTTTAACTCCGCTTTCGTACAGCATTTCTACCGTATCGCGTGCAGAGTGACCGATTGCAAGGATAACAGTGTCTGTTTCAAGCTCTACCGTTTTGCCCTCGGCATTTTCATATACTATGCCGTGGATAAAGCCGTTTGCAACGATAAGACCGGTAAGCCTGCAGCGGAAATTTACCTCGCCGCCGAGCGAAATTATTTCTTCTCGCATTGATTTTACAACACCGCCGAGCTTGTCTGTGCCGATGTGAGGCGTTGCGGAAAAAAGTATCTCCTGCGGTGCGCCGTGGCGGACAAATTCAAGGAAAATCTGTCTGCACAGCGTATCTTTTATACCTGTTGTCAGCTTGCCGTCGGAGAAGGTGCCTGCGCCGCCTTCGCCAAACTGTACGTTGCTGTTTTCGTCAAGCTCTTTGGTTTCCCAGAAGGTGCGCACCTTTTTTGTGCGCTCTTCAACGCAATCGCCTCGTTCAAGCACGATTGGTCTGAGCCCTGCTTTTGCAAGTGTCTGTGCGGCAAAAAGACCGGCAGGGCCAAAGCCTACCACAACGGGACGCAGTGAAGACGTGCGCTTGTTTTCGGGTAGGTCATATCTGAAAGGTGTGTATTTTTCCGCTTTGCCGTCTTTTGCTTTTGCGATAAGGCTGTCCTCATCTGCGTCAACGGTTACGTTTACGTTGTATACAAAGCAAACGTCGTTTTTCTTTCTGGAATCTACGGCACGGCGGGCAATCTCAAGCGTCAGTATTTTTCTTGCGGGGCAACGAAGTATTTTTGCCGCCGCAGCTCTGAGCTCAGCGTCACCCGCTTCAAGCGGTAACTTAATCTGGTTGATTCTTATCATTTTGTTTTCCTCAAAAATCAGGTCGGTATTATTTACAGTCAACAGTATAACTGATTTAAAAAGTTGAGTCAATAAGAGAATCCCGCAATGAAATATTGCGGGATTCCGAAGAATGATTATCTGTTGTTGAGGTTTGACTGCTGCTGTTGCTGAGAAGCGCTCATCATACGCTGCATAAGACCGGGCTTCTTAACTCTCTTGGGCTTGTAGGTGGGAGGATTCTTGAGCTTTGCCTTTGCTCTCTTGCCTCTTGCGGAGTGGAGATATTTGTTAACCTTGATAACAGGACCCATAAGGTCGTCACACATATAGTCACAGCAGTTTGCAAGCAATGTCTGGTCTTCGCCAAGCTGACCGAGAATTGTAACGGCAATAACGCTCTGTGTTTCGTTTGTAGCGTCGGGATAAATCTCGTTGAGGATGTTGAAAAGCTTCTTCATCTCTGCGGGGTCATTGCGGCGGATTGTGTTCATAATTGCATCACCGCAACCCTGAGCAAAGAAATCCTCGGGCAGAAATTCACCGTACTTTGCGATGTTTTCGTTGTAGGCTGTGCGGAACTGTGAGTAGAGTGATGAAGTAAGTCGGCTTGCAAGTGTGTTTGCATCGTAGTAAACGTTACCGCTTCTTGCGGCAGCCTTTGAAACCGTCTTGGGAGCCTTTGTCTTCTGCTGTACCTCTGTTTTGCAGAATCTGCTCATTACCGTGTCGGAAATCTCGCCGCTGATTGAGCGGATATCCTTATCGTCGCTTGTTTCAGCATCGAGAAGAGAAACGGAAACCTCTTTATAATCGGTGAAGTTGCCTTCGCCGTCAACTGTTGTTGAAATCTCAAAAGAGAGCTTTTTATCAAAATGCTTGAGGGCAACTGCGCTTGCTTCGCCTTTGAAATCGAGACGGTAGCCGACACCGTTGTCACCTTTGGCAACGGGTGCTTCGCCCTTTTCGATTCCTTCGGGGCGCACGGCAACCATACCTGCCTGCTTCATTGAAGGCTCGATAGCTGTATAGATTTTGCCGAGAGCTTCTTTTATGTCGAGCATATTTATTTTCGCGCGGCGCTTATTACCGCCGCACACTCCTTCCGTAAGATATATACAATCTAAGCTATTATATCATATAAGATACGGTTTGTCCATTATTATTTTTTGTGCGTGTTATCGCGTATCATTTCGCGCCTGACAGGTTTAACCAGCGAAATGATAACAGCCGCGGCAATTGATGTCAGTATCAGCTCGGGAAGCATATATGCGGCATTGTAAATCAGCGAATATATAAGACCGAGCAGGTTGGGACTGCATTTTTCCGTAAGCATTGCCGTGAAATCGTTTACCATAACCTCGCCGAAAAACTCACGGGCATAGGACCTGAAGAAAATATAGCCTGATGCAACGTGCGCCGCATAACGCAGGAAAATGGCAAGCGCGGTGCCGAAAGCAAACGAGAATGTATGGTTTTTGATTTTGTTTTTGAACATACCCGAAAAGCCGACGGCGCTGAATGCGATAAGGTAATCAATAGCAAGTATTGCCGCTGCACTTCCTGCGCTCTGACCTGCAAAAGCCTGGCTGACTGTTGCGCCGAGCACGGCTTGCAGAACACCGTGAACAAAGCCGCTGACAAGACCCCACTTTATGCCGTAGGTGTAGGCGAGAATTGCGACGGGTAACATTGAGCAGGCGGTTATACTGCCGCCGAACGGCCATTCGAAAATTTTGATGAACGAAAGCACCGTTGCAAGAGCGAGCATAATTCCGCTGAGTGCGAGCCGTTTGGTTTTTTCCGTGCGTTTAGTCATCCTGAAAACATCCTTTTCAAAAGCTTGCAAACAAAAAACGCCAAAAGGAATTTTTCCTGTTGGCGAATTAAAACTTGCTGCAACTTTTAAAATTCCTACGCCGGCATTACCCGGATCAGGTTCAAGGGTTACGGGCTTGCAAGCCCGACTCTCAGCCGATAACATCAGCACCCCTTCGGCATTTTTAATTGTTGAGTGAATTATATAGCAGGGTTCAGGGTTTGTCAAGAGATATGTTATAAAAGTGCTTTCCTTTTGATGTCCTGAATAATTTGCCGCCGTTTTTTATGATTGTTTTGTTGGAAGCAATATTGTCAGCATTTGCGCCTATTTGTACAGTTACAATATTAAGCGTTTTACATTCTTCAAGCAACAGCGATAACAATTTGTTGCCATAACCCTTGTTGCGTTCGGTTTTGCGTACAGCATATCCGATATGACCGCTTGTTTTTGCCAATGTGTCGTTAAGGATATGTCGGATTCTGCCGTAACCAATAGGCTTTTCATTATCGTACATCCAATATGATGTTTGAGGAACCATCCATTCTTCAAGGTTACCGCTGTCTAAAGAAAAATTCTTTTACCAGCCAATCACAGAAATCATCATAAGACATCCCATAAACCTTGTTGTGAAATCCGTTATCATCAGCGGCAATTTCCTGCAACATATTATATATTTCAATGTCACAATTCGGAGACAGTTTTTTCAAATATATCATTTGTTATTTCCTTTTGCCGTGTTGATTGAAGCAATGAGAATTCGACGGATTGTACCGCATTGTGTGTAAAGATCAACGGCATTTTCTTTGTTCAGAATATCAGACTTTACAAATAGTTCCAGCCAATATTCTGTTTCGTAACATTCCTTCAGTGCTATTTGAAGTTTTGCAATAAAATCAGGCTTTCCGTGGGCATAGTTGGCTTCGTGGATGTTAGCACCGATAGAGGTAGCGGAACGTTCTAACTGATTTACAAGGGAATAGTGTCCCTTAATAGTTTCACAAAGTTTAATAATCTTTATAGCAAAATCCATAGATAAGTCAATTAGTTTGTTTTCTTTCATAATTACCACCTCGGATTTATTATAACATATTGAATGAAATATTGTTATGCAATATGAAATAATCCTATGGATTATGAAATGTTTTGCCATAGTGGCAAAACGTGAAATAAAATAAATCCTTCATACGCCTCAGCGTATTTCATAGCGTCAGCTATTTCATATGCGACAGCATATTTCACAAATCCGTAAGGATTTATTTCATTGAAAAAAGCACTTGCATTATGCAAGTGCTTTTTTCTGGAGCTACTAGGCGGACTCGAACCGCCGACCTCATCCTTACCAAGGATGTGCTCTACCACCTGAGCCATAGCAGCAAAATATGGCGACCCGGAACGGGCTCGAACCGTCGACCTCTAGCGTGACAGGCTAGCGTTCTAACCAACTGAACTACCGGGCCATATTGTTTTGTTGCGAAAACACAACATAACAATTATAGCAATTATCTTTGTTTTGTCAATACCTTTTTCAAAAATGCTTATTTGCTTTTCTTCTTTTTGGTGATGATTATAACTGCAATCACTGCAGCGCAAACCGCTACGATAACGGCAGCCGCGGTGCCAATGCTGACGGATGGCTGTTTTGTGACTGTCAGGCTTGTG
>JAZRRT010000149.1:0-8595 GCA_045650985.1 Acutalibacteraceae bacterium
CCTACGGCACAACAAAGCTCTATATCGAAACCGTCCTGTCTGACCTTTATGCATCCGATAACGAGTGGAGCGTGGTTATTCTGCGTTACTTCAATCCTATCGGTGCTCACAAGAGCGGTCTTATCGGTGAAGACCCGAACGGTATTCCTAACAACCTGATGCCCTATATCACTCAGGTTGCTATCGGCAAGCTCGAAAAGCTCAATGTTTTCGGCGACGATTACCCGACACACGACGGCACGGGCGTGCGTGACTATATCCACGTTGTTGACCTTGCAATCGGTCACCTCTACGCGGTCAAGAAGGCTTGCGCAGACACCGGTCTTAATATCTACAACCTCGGCACAGGCAAAGGTTACAGCGTTCTCGACGTCGTAAAGGCATTTGAGAAGGCAAGCGGTCAGGAAGTAAAGTACGTTATCGGTCCGCGCCGCGACGGTGATATAGCAACCTGTTATTCAGACCCCTCAAAGGCAAAGGCGGAGCTTGGTTGGGAGGCAAAATACGGCATCGAAGAGATGTGCGCAGACAGCTGGAACTGGCAGAAAAACAATCCTCAGGGACTTTAATAAATTACATAAGACAAGGCTGTACCGTTCAGGTTTGCGGTACAGCTTTTTATTTTTTGTTTGCGCGCATTATATTGCTTTTTTTATTGTTAAGTGGTATAGTAAAATTGGGAATATATTCTGCCCGTTTAAGGAGGACGAAATATGGATATTGCAAATCTCGCAACAAAAGCACTTAAAAAGATTGCGACAAGAAAGGGCAAGAAGTTTGCTAAAAAGGGTAATGCACCCGTAATTGAAGCAGCTCAGCCCATCAGAATGAAAAATAAGACAGATAATTGTTACAACGCAGGTTTTGCCTGGAAGGAAATTATGCCTGCTGACGTTACTGCAAAGAAGTACTACATTGCAGGCTACAAAATGGACCATCCCGTTACAGGCGTCAATGACCCTCTTACAGTGCGTGCAATGTGGCTCGACTGTAAAGACGGCGGCGGCATCGTGCTTGTAAGTGCGGATATTATCGGTCTTACAGGCTACGACGTTAAGGTTGTGCGTGATTCGCTCAGCGATTTCACAAAGGAGACCGACTGCAAGCTTATCAACATCAGCTGTACTCACTCTCACGCAAGTATTGATACCGTCGGCTACTGGGGCAGACTTATGCCCCCTCAGAGCGGTATGGATAAAGAATATATGCAGCTTGTTTTTGATTCAATCAAGCAGGTTTGTATCGAAGCTTATCAGAACCGTAAAGAGGGCAAGCTCTATATCGGTTCGGTACGTGTTCCCGACGCATTGGATATGGGCAGAGCTGCACGCAACGATAAGCTCACAAGGCTCCGCTTTGTACCGACTGACGGCAGCGACGAAACATGGTTCCTGAATTTCGGCGCTCATCCCAACACAATGGGCGGCGACTGCACGAAGGTCAGCGCAGACTATCCTTACTATCTGCGTGAGGCAATCAATGCTGTCAAGCCCGTCAACGTTCTTTTCAGCGTAGGTGCAATTGCATCCATAAACATCGAAGATCTTGCAGAGGACAGAGTTGAGCGCACCAAGCTCGGCGGTGAAATGCTCGCAAAGGCTGCTCTCGGAATTGATAACGACGAAGAGCTTGATGCTGAGATGACAATTGTTCACCAGCCTTATTACGCACCGATTGAGAACTATGTTCTTGCATTTATGTTTATTCTCAAGCTCTGCCACTCAAGAGCTTATCACTGTGCTGACAGCTCGCTCGGTCTCGGCCTTCTTACCGAGATGAACTACATAAAGCTCGGCAAGCAGAAGATTCTTACACTCGGCGGTGAGGCTTTTGCGGAGGGCGTATACGGCGGCTATTTTGATGCTGAGCATTCAGGCACAGGTATCGGTCCCGAGGTCAATGCAACACCTCTTGCAGAGATTGCAGGCGACCCCGACCTTATCGTTTTCGGCGTTACAAACGATATGACGGGTTATATGGTGCCCTCCAACAATGCGGTTCTCCATCCGACCCAGGCTTATCTTTCAAGCTACCGAGACAATCTTGACCGTAACCACTATCACGAAACAAACGGTCTGAGCGTTGAGATAACTCACGTTATAGCAAAGGTTTTCAAAGACATTATTGACCGTACAGAAAAGTGAAAAGGGGAAAGTTAAGATGAAGAAATCAATAATCAAAGCAGTTTCCGTGCTGCTTACTCTTGCGCTTCTCGTTGCGCTTGTGCCGACGAGCGTATTTGCGCAGAACACGCAGACAGGTCCGGCAAAAATCGGTGTTATGACCGACGTTCACTACTATGCTCAGGAAAATATTGATGACAAGGACAAGGCAACAGAGGTATGTGAAAAGACAATCTGCACATCTCACCTTGCTGACGCAATTCTCAGAACAGCACTTAATTTTTACAAGGTGCAGGCTGAGCAGGGCAATCTCGATTACCTTCTTATTCCCGGTGATCTTACAAAGGACGGCGACTACATAAGCCATGTAAAGCTTGCTTCAATCCTTGAGGCATGGGAAGAGGAAACAGGCGTTTCCGTTATCGTAACAAACGGTAACCACGATATTAATAACCACAATGCACAGACGTTTGAAAACGGCAAATTCGTCAAGGGTGCTCGCTACACTACCCCTGAAGAATTCCGTGAGATTTATGCAGAGCTCGGCTATGACCTTGCCGTTGAGGAGTTTACTCCTCCTTCAGGCGAAAAGGCAGGTGCTCTTTCATATGTTGCACAGCTTGAAAACGGCTACCGCATAGTTGTTATGGATGGCGGTATGTATACGGCTGACAATACGGAAAGCGGCCTTGACGAAAAAGAAACAGGCGGTCAGTATTCCGAAGCTGTTTTCGAGTGGATTCTCGAGCAGATTGAAGAGAGCAGACAGCTTGGTTACAGCGTAATCGGTATGACTCACTGGAACATAGTTTCTCACTATCGTGAGAAAGAGGTTGCAACGTTTACCGATTTCTGTATTGAAGATTGTGAGTACGTGAGCGAGTGCCTTGCAGATGCAGGCATGCAGTTTGTGTTCACGGGTCACCTTCATATTCACGATATTTCACAGCATATTTCCGATAACGGCAACATTATCTATGATATTGCCACAGCTTCCGTAATCAATTTCCCCAACCTTATCAGAATGGTTACGTTCGACAACACGCAGGACGGCGCTCTTACAGCAGACGTCAAGAGCCACGCTTTTGACGAGCTTGAGCCGCTTACCTACAACGGCGTTACCTATGAGCAGCCTTTCTCAAATTACTGCTTCGGTATCAACTTTGTCGGTGATTCCGCAAAGGGTATGCTGATGGATCTTCTCGGTTACTACGTTGATACCTACTCCGTTGAAATCAAGGAAGCAGGCGGACTTTACAATTTCCTCTGCGAAATGCTCGACCTTGAAAGCCTTATCGACGGTCTCCTCGGCGGCGGTATCGGCTTTGCAGGGATCACAATCATCGGTACAAGAAACGTTATGGGTCTTATTGAAGACCTTTGCAATCAGCTTGAAGCCGCTTATCTTGAAGATACGGATGTCCTTATGGAGATTGTAGATAATCTGCTTGATAATCTGCTCAATATTCAGTTCTCCGACGTTCCTTGCACAAAGTTCATTGATAAGTACGGCTTTGGCGATCCCGATAAGGGCGGCACGTTCGGCGATTTCGTTTCAAGCGTTCTTGCATATATGTACGGCAACGAGGGCACATTTGACGATGATCCGTTTATGAAGGATATGGTCAGAAAGCTCGAGACAGGTGAGGTTTCTTCACTTCTTCTTGATAAGATAATCGAATACGTGCTCAACGATTTCCTCCTTGGTGAGCTTCTTTCAACACTTGAGCTGAACATTACCTCTGCTTTCCCGATCGGCACGTTCGGTGCAGGCATAGTCCGTGCGCTTGACGTTATTATCCGTGTTGTTCTTATGGGCGATACGTCTTTCACAAACGTTGTCGATACAGTGTTCAAGGTTCTTGGTCTCTTCGGCGTTCTTGAGCAGTCAACACTCAACGGCTTGCTCGAACATCTTATGGAGGAATATATCACTGTCAGCCAGATGGAAACAATCGACTGGGAGCTTGGTTCATTTGTTCAGGCTTTCTGCGTCGATGATGAGCCGTCTGACCATAATCTTACAATTACGGCAAACACAAACGGCGGCTACGAAGTTGTTGCAACAGCAGATAATCTCAGACTTCCCGCAACTGTTGCCGTCACCTTCGGCGAGGATGCCGCAACTACAAGAAACATCAGCTGGTACACAAAGAAGAGTGTAACAGGCACGGATATTCAGATTTCGCTCAATGCAGCAGACCTTACCGCAACACCCGCAGGTGTTAAGATTGAGACTTCTGTCGAGACAGTCAGAAGAACATATCCCGGTATCGATATAGGCCTTGCAGGCATTCTCAACTACGAGTTTGACGTAAACCGTCACATTGTAACAATCGAAGGTCTTGAGCCCGGCACAACCTACTACTACCGTATAGGTGATGCGAAGAACGGATTCTGGAGTGACGTTGCAACAATCACAACAGCTGACAACTCTGATTCATTCACCTTCTTCCACGTAAGTGACAGTCAGGGAGGTGCACAGCGCCACTACGACAAGTGGGCAAACCTTGTCGATACAGCTTTCACTATGTATCCCGACGCATCATTCCTTATGCACACGGGTGACCACGTTGACCACGGTGATAACTTCAAGCAGTGGAAGTGGCTGTTCAACTCCGCTTCAGAGCATCTTATGAGCAGCGTGCTTATGCCCACAGCAGGTAACCACGAAAACCATGGCGAGTATGCGCTTGACGATAACTTTGTTCTTCCCAACGTGCCGGAGCAGGATACAACAACAGGTGTTTACTATTCGTTCGATTACAACAATGCACACTTCATCGTGCTTAACTCCAATGAGGATGAAGATAACGGCATTTCTGAAGAGCAGATTGAATGGATAAGGGCTGATGCTGCTGCAAGCGATGCTCAGTGGAAGTTTGTAATGCTTCACAAAGCTCCTTATTCAAACGGCTCACACTACGACGATGATGACGTAATTGAGCTTCGCAAGGTGCTCTCAACCCTTATGCCCGAGCTTGGCATTGATATGGTACTCCAGGGTCACGACCACGTATATCTCAGAACAGACGCGATGAACAACAACGAGGTTGTTGAGGTATATGAAATGAGCGTTGACAACAACGGCAAGACGTATACTGCAAAGGTTAATCCCGACGGCACAATTTACGCTATCGACGGTTGCTCAGGCGTTAAGTATTACCAGACGAAAGACCCCGCAGATACAGATGAGCTCTTCCCGAGAGCAGAGGCAATCGTTGATGCAACCTATCCCGTATTTGCCGCTATCAGAATTGAGGGCAATTCACTCTATTTCGATTCTTACGGCGTAACTGAAGACGGCACAGAGTGCATTGATTCCTTTGCGATTGTAAAGGATAGCACGATTGACACACCCAAGTATGACGGCGGCGGTTGCAACTGGTTTGCCGCATAAATAAAAATAACAAAAGAGGCTTGCGGAAAAATTTCCGCAAGCCTCTTTTTGTGTTCGTGTTAAAAAAACCCTTGAAACTCAAAGAGTTTCAAGGGTCTGGAGCTGCTAGGCGGACTCGAACCGCCGACCTCATCCTTACCAAGGATGTGCTCTACCACCTGAGCCATAGCAGCAAAAATATGGCGACCCGGAACGGGCTCGAACCGTCGACCTCTAGCGTGACAGGCTAGCGTTCTAACCAACTGAACTACCGGGCCGCATCTGCGACATTGTGAAAATCACAACAAAGATAATTATAGCAATTATCTCTGTTTTGTCAATACTTTTTTAAAAAAATGATGCGGCGCGCGCAACGGCACCGGTTACGCAGTGCCGCGCTTCAGCTCTTTTTCTTCTTGCCTTTCTTTTTATTGCCGCTCTTCTTGTTTTTTATAACCGCAATCGCAACTGCTGCTGCCGCAATAACGGCACAGACGGATACAATAATAACGATTAAGTTAACGGCTGGTTGTTTTTTTATTGTCAGGCTTGTATTCTCGCCTTGGGTGGTAAGTGTGCGTATTTCTTCGCCGTCAAAGGTTTCTGCGTGCTCGATTTCTATGTTGAAATATGCGAAAGAATCTTCTTTTGCGCGGAATTCAAGCTTGCAAAGCTCGCCTGCGCTGTCAAGCGGGTTAGTTGAAGTGTAACTGACTTTGACTTTGCCTTCGGATACTTCTGTTGCCGAGAAATAAGGGTCAAGCTCTGCTACGATCTCGCCCGCGGTGAACTTGCTTTCAATAAATTCAACCTCATCTGCATTGAAGTGAATATAAAACTCTGTGGTATACAGCGCAGAATCCTTGGAAACGTTGACACTCAAGCTTATGTTTTCTTTCTGCGGCTGCTCAGCTTTGAGTGTGAAAATTATATCGCTTGCGGCAAAGCAGTGTATAAAGCACGTGCTCAGGCAAAGCACAACGGCTGCAAGACTTAAAAGCTTTTTCATATCGGAAACTCCTTATTTACCGTTTGGGAAAGTGATTAATTTGAAAAACCATATTCCGACCAAGCGTCGGAATATGGTTTGTAAAAGTCAGTCGTGTGTTAATCAGCGCTTCTTGCCAAGGATGATGAGGCAGACAGCCGCACCGATAACTGCGATGATGATAACGAAAACGATTGCAACAGTGCCGAAGTTAATGTTCTTGAAGAAGTCCTTGAGTGACTTCTTTTCTTTTTCTGCTTCGGTTTCTTCCTCTTCCTGTTCGAAAGTGTAAACAGTTGCGTTTTCGTAATCGAATGTGATTTCCTCAGTTGTTGTTTCTTCCGCTACGGTAGTAGAAATGCTGCCTGCGTTGTTTTTCTTTGTTGAGGAAGTTTTCTTTGTTGAGGAAGCCTTCTTTGTTGAAGAAGTGGGGGAAGTAGAGGAGGGCTTGGGACCGTCCTTGAAGCTTGTGATGGTAACGTCAGAACCGTCTTCATCATCGGAAGCAGGCTCTGAAGAAGCGTCGTCGTTTCCGCTTGTGAGGGATTCTGAAGAAGGCTCAGTAGCTTCGGTAGCCTCGGTAGCCTCTGTGGAAGCTGTTGTTGAAGTTGTGGGCTTCTCTGAGGGTATCTCAGCAGCAGAGAAGATAAGGGTTGTTGAGCCGAAAACAATTACACCGGCCATAAGTAAAACAATTGCTTTAAGTAATTTCTCTTTCACTTTTAGGTTCTCCTTTTAATTTGATTTTCCGATTTCCAATCGGTTGACTACATCATTATAACATAAAAGAAAGTATAGTCAACATAATATGAGTTAAAAATGTTCAAAAAAATTTAATAATTTAAGTTTTTTATGTAATTTATGAGAATATTTTTCTCGTTTTCTGCTTCTGCGTCCATTACCATCTCAAGAAGTCTGAAGAGCACCTTGCCAATCATATTGGCAGGGAAAAGCCCCAGAGATGAAACGTCACTGCCGTTTACGGCGAGTTTTGAGAGTGTGTAACATTCACCTGCGGATATGATTTCTTCGATAGTATTGACGGCAAGGCGGTAGGTTGCCGAATCGATTTTTTCACAGAAAAGCTGAAATTCAAGCACATCTTTTGCGTTTTTTTCTCCGTATTTGTTCAGAAGACGTTTTATCTGCGGTCGCTGTGTGCTGATTGCAACGTCAAGAGAAGTAAGCATAAGACTTACTCTGTTTGAAGTTGCGTTGTCGTATCTGAGTGCCTGAAGCCGTTGCAATGCCTGCTGTGAAGGCGTACTTGAGAAAAGAAGTGCAAGCCTGAGCGAATGGTCGGCAGGGGAGTTTTTTATGCGGCGCAATGTGACAGAATCGGTTTGCGCTTCGGGCAAAAAAACTCTGATTACGTCTGCAAATTCCGAAAGAATTTGACAGCAGTCACCCGTGAGCATTTTTGTAAACTCTTTTTGTATTCTCTCCGCGGCAATATTTTTCAGCAGGTGCTTTTTTTCGTGGATTGCTTTTGCTGTTTCGGTCTCGATTTCAAAGCCGAGCGTTGCGGCAAAACGCAGGGCACGCATAATGCGCAGTGCATCTTCGTCAAACCTTGTTGCGGCATCACCGACACAGCGTATGAGCTTTGCTTCAAGGTCTTTTCTGCCGCCGTAAAGGTCGGTGATTTCGCCGTGTGAATTTGTTGCCATTGCGTTAACGGTAAAGTCGCGGCGGCAAAGGTCATCCTGCAGGTTGCGCGTGAACGAAACTTCACTCGGGCGTCGGTTATCGAGGTAATCACCGTCAATCCTGAAGGTTGTTATCTCAAGCGGATTTTCAATGATGACTGTAAGGGTTCCGTGCTTTACACCTGTGGGGATAACGCGGAATCCGTCGAAGGATTCTGCTGTTTGTTCGGGCAGAGCCGAGGTGCAGATATCCCAGTCGAAAGGCATAAGACCGAGCAGACTGTCACGCACGCAACCGCCGACGGCATAAGCAGAATAGCCGTTTTGCTCTAAAATGCTCATAGCTTGCAGCACGTTGTCGGGTATTGTGATTTTAATATTCGGTCACCTCCTTTGTGATGATTATATCACAGATTTCAGGTTTGAGCAACAATCAATAAATTTGTAAAGTTATAA
>JAZRRT010000150.1:0-5907 GCA_045650985.1 Acutalibacteraceae bacterium
CGGCATGACAGCCGATTTTGAAAAAGCCTCACAAGTTTTGTTTTTGTGGGCAAAAGAGTGGATCACCAAGCACGAATGATATGGTGTACTTTTGGCGTTTCCTCCCTTTCTGCAAGGGCAGATTTATACTTTTACGACTTCTCTTACAAAAAAGACCAAGTCAAACGACTTGGTCTTTTTTGTCTTTAATTATATTATTTGCAGGTTATGATTTTTTCAGGTTGAACATTCTGCCCTCAAGTGCCTGAGCGGCATCCTTGATTTCGGCGCGTATTTCAATGCTCTGCGGGCAATGTGTTTCGCATTTTCCGCAGCCTATGCAGTCGCTTGCAGGTGCGCTTGTTTTGCTTTTGAGTGTTGCCTTGATGTATTCGTGTTTTGCTTTGCGCTTCTTGCCTGCGTAATAGGTGTTATACATTCCGAATACGCTGCGGATGTCAATTCCTTTCGGGCAGGGCATACAGTAGCCGCAACCCGTGCAACCGACCTTCATACTTGCGTTGATTGCCTTGCCGACATTGCGCAGCATTTCTTCATCCTCCGCCGTCAGGTCACCGATGTTTGCTGTGCAGGCTGTGTTGATGTTATCAAGCACCATTTCCTGCGAATTCATACCCGAAAGTACAACGGTAATTTCGGGCTGATTCCACAGCCAGCGGAAAGCCCACTGTGCAGGCGTGTATTTTTTCGGATGTGCTTCAAATATCTTTTTTGCTTCGTCAGGCAGGTCGTTGACGAGCTTGCCGCCTCTGAGCGGCTCCATTATCATCACGGTTACACCCTTTTTGTTTGCGTATTCGAGTCCGCGTCTGCCTGCCTGAGTGTGCTCGTCCATATAGTTGTACTGAATCATGCTGAAATCCCAATCGTAGGCATCAAGCATTTTGCAGTAGCCGTCTGTGTTACCGTGGTAGGAGAAGCCTACCTGACCGATTGCGCCGCTTGCCTTCTTCGCCTCAATCCACTTTTCAATGCCCATACCCTTCAGCTTCTGCCACGCATCCATACTGGCAAGCATATGGAAAAAGTAGTAGTCGATACGGTCTGTGCGAAGGCGCTTGAGCTGCTCGGCAAACAGCTTGTCGAGCGCAGATATTGTGAGCATAAGCTGCGGCGGAAGTTTTGTTGCGATATAAACCTTGTCGCGCAGATTGTTCTTCTGCAGTATTTCGCCGAGTGCGGATTCGCTGCCGGGATATATGAACGCCGTATCAAAATAATTTACGCCGTTTTCTATTGCGGTAAGTATCTGCTGTTCTGCTTTTTCAAACTCGATTCTGCCGAGCTTTTTCTGAAATCGCATACAGCCGAAGCCGAGTGCGGAGAGCTTGTTGCCGTATTTGTCCGTGCGGTAATTCATAGCAAGACACCTCTGTATTTTTCTTAATCGGATTATATCACATCTGCTTGCCCAATTACAATAATTTTCATTTTTACTTTTTTCTGTTGAAGTTTTGACTTATCCGTGATAAAATTAACAACAAAAAATAAAACAGGAGGCAACCAAAATGGCAATTCTCAAACTTATTCTTGCCGGTATCCTTGCACTCGGTCAGATTCTTTCTCCCGTCGGCGCATGGATTTCAAATTTCGGCGAGGCAGCATTTTTTGACGAGTGGTCTGCTGAGGACAAATTTAACGCAGACTTCTGTGTCGAAATCGAAAAAGACCCCAATGAAGACTTTGTTGTTCTCAACCTTGCTGACGTACAGCTTGACGATGACGAGCTTTACGACACAGTCGGTGAAGACTCAATGGCACACGTTGCAAAGGTTATCGAGGACCTCAATCCCGACCTCATCACGCTTTCGGGCGATAACGCATGGGGCACAATCACATACCTCGAGCTTATCAAGCTTGTCGACTCCTACGGTATTCCGTGGGGCGCAGTTATGGGCAACCACGACGGTCAGGGTTGTATCAGCGAGTTCTGGGCAGCTTATCACCTTGCTCAGGCTGAAAACTCCGTGTTCAAGTTCGGTCCCGAGGGTATGGGCTACGGCAACTACGTAATCAACATCACCGAAAACGGTGAAATTATCCACTCAATCTATATGCTCGACACTCACAACAACCGCGATTATGAAATCGACGGTCAGACAGTAAACGGCTACGACCACCTGTGGGATGAGCAGATGGATTGGTACAAGTGGTGCGTTGAGGGCATAAACGACCTTGCAGGCAAGAACGTACAGAGCACGGTTATTATGCACATTCCCGTTTATGAGTATTACGATGCATGGCACGCTGTTGCATCCGATATTGACGAAGCAAACGGCAAGCTCGGCGTTATCACAAACTACACCGACGAAGCATACGGCCGCAGAGGCGAAACAGGCGGACATCCGCCCGTAAACAACGGCTTCTTTAAGCTCTGCAAGGATCTTGGCAGCACAAAGGATATGATTGTCGGTCACGACCACGACAACGATTACTCAATCGTTTATGACGGCATCCGCCTTACATACGCTGTTAAGACAGGCTACGGCTGTTACTTTACCGAGGATATGCTCGGCGCAACAACGCTCAGCATCCATTCCGACGGCACAACAACACTCAAGCAGAATCACTACGAGCTTACAGCTGACGGCTGGAACCTGATAGACTGATAATTAAACAAAAAACGGCAGCAATGACTTTTACGTCGTTGCTGCCGTTTTGATATATGAAACTTATTGTATAGTGTTGCCGGTTGTGTTGATAGTTGTCTGGGGAGCAGGCTTCTTGCAAGCGAGTACAAGTGCGATTACCCAGCCGATGAGAGACCAGCCAAGGAAAATGTTAAGGATGATAACTGCAACCTTGTTGGGGCTCTTGTTTTTGCGTGCTACCGATGTGGGGATAAAGTAAATAACTAAACCGATGATTGCGAGAAGAACAAGAATTACTATACCGAATACACCCATACCGAGAATGGTATCCATAGCTTCCATTGTTTTTTCACCTCCTTATAATGCGTTTATATTCATAATAAGCAAAAAGGTGAATTTTGTCAACAATAACAGTAAAAATTCGTATGCTTCAGTGATGTTGCTTCGCTTTACTCGCAATGATGCGATGTTTGCCGTTATGTGCCGCAAGGCACACATCATTAGCGGAGCAAACACCATCAGGTATAGCCGACACCACTTGCCAAAGGCAAACATAATTGACAAAAGAGACTTTTTTATGAGAAAGGCGGGCGAAAAGGTGCGTAGATTATATGTTTGACCAAATCCTTTGTACTCTATTGCGTACTACTTTTTACTGAATTTACGATTGCTTTCAAACAGACTTTCAAGTTTTTCCCACTCTACGCAGGAACCTCTACCCTTAAAATAGGTGTCGAATCCTGCTTCTTTCAGCACAAGATTTCTTAATGCTTCGTATGGATTTTGTACCCATATATCATCCGGAATATCAATATAATCAAATCCCTTACAGTTAGCGGAATTTGTAGCAGCAAAAAAGGCAATCTCAAACTGCCATTTGTTTTCGCAAAACACTAAGCTGAATCCAAACTCGCGCTCACCGGCATGAGAAGGTGGATAGAGTTCTCTTATTAAGATGCGTTCCTGAATATTATGCTTAACAGATAATAATCTTTGCATTTAGACCGTCCTCCGTTTTTGAAAAGTGTATCATTTATATGCAAATAAATCAAGGCGAAGTGTTGTATATCATCAAGCCGCAAGGAAATGCACGCTGACGCGTGATGATATACCAAGCCTGCGGCTTGGATAAAAAAAAGAAGTAGCTTTTGGTAGACAAAAGTTACTTCTTTTTTGCGAAAGAGCGACCAAAAGTAGTGAGATTAATGTAATAGTTAATCAATGTTAAGGTATGACTGTATTCGTTCTTGAGGATCGCAGCCATCTATCGACAATACTTGAACTTTTTTCCAAATTTGCTTTAGAGATTTTCCTTCAAACACAGGAGCGTCTGAGAATTCCTCAAAATTATCGTAGTCATATACTTCGGAACAATCCGGGACTAAACCATACCAGTATAACTCTTTTTCTTTGTCAACCTTGTTGGGTGTTTTTCCCATCCAACAAGATTGGTATTTAGGATATCCTTTTACCGAAAATTCTATCTCGATACACCATTTTCCCTCCAAATCAAAGGAAAATAATTTTGTTATGTCGCGATAGGAAATCATAGATAACACCACCTTTTTGATTATTATATTACAAATTCAAAACGTTTGCAAATAAGTGATAAGTGATGCAGCTTCGCTGTGATAGGTGATGCGATGCGTTCCAGCCACGCGCCGAAGGCGTGCATCACAGACGAAGTCTGCATCACGCACGCAGTGTGCATCACGTTCCGTAAGGAACGCATCACTCAAAAAACGCACCTTTGACAGTAGACAAAAGTGCGTTTTTTGTTGGCGGAGAAGGAGGGATTTGAACCCTCGCGCCAGTCACCCAACCTACTCCCTTAGCAGGGGAGCCCCTTCACCACTTGGGTACTTCTCCATGGTAAATTGATTTAAAAATATATAAACCTGAAAAGGTTATTTTAAAAATGGCGGAGAGAGTGGGATTCGAACCCACGGTACGTTGCCGTACGACGGTTTTCAAGACCGTTCCGTTATAACCACTTCGGTATCTCTCCGTGTGTGCTGAATTATATTATCATATAATATACGGCTTGTCAAGCATTTTTTATTTCTCAGCTATTAAAATTTTGTCCGCTATGTGCCCAGAATATACAGCAGCATAAAAACCGTCAGCATATCGCTGCCGTCAACAAGCAAAATAAGTATCAATCCGAGCAGAAGCAGACTGTCATCATTCTTCGGTTTAGGTTTTTCTTTCGGCGCCGAGGGCATACTTGTACGCCGCAGATAAACGTGCGAAAAGCAGTCTGCCTGGTCCTGCATTTTTCTCAGCTCACGGTCCAAATGCACGCTCCCCTTTCTCACTTACCCATAACAAGCGGCAATATTTCAAACAGCTTCATCAGCTGAATTGCTTCGTCTGCTTTTTTTCGGCGGCGGTAGCTGAGCATAGGCTTGAGTGCGTTTATCAGCCGTGTCCTGTCGTTGTCCTCAGACCCCTGAAGCAGCGGCAACACCTGCATAATACCTGCGAGCATCCCGGGGTCAATACCGCCAAGCGGTGAGGTCGGAGCCTCAGGCTGCTCCGACCCCATATTGCCGAAAAGCTGCTGCGCCATATCGCCGAGTGCCGAAATATCCTCATCGCTTAAATTTTCAAGCAGGCTGTTTAAATCGGGCGCTGTCATTTATTCCTGCCCATCTTCTTCATCAGCTCAATTGCCTGAGGCCTGCTTAGCAGCTTTTCGAGTGCAGATTTGTCACGCAGCACACTCTCAATGCGTTCCCGTTGCTCATCGGTGAGTCTGTTTTTAATAATATCCTGCGCCATATTGCTGTCGGGTGTGCCGCCTCTTGAAATCATAAGCAGCTGCATAAGCTGCTCAGGAGAGAAGTTTTTACCGCTCATTGAAACCACCGCCGAATTATGATATACTTTTTACAAATATTATGTTTCAGGGAGGAAGAATATGAAAAGAATCCTTGTCGTTTCCGATTCACACGGTGCGGTTGACAAGCTCGACCTTATTCTCGCCTCACAGCCGCAGGCTCATATTGTATTTCACCTGGGCGACGGTACACGTGACCTTGAACTGATTAAATTCAAATACCCTAACAAATACTTTCATCAGGTTGCAGGCAACTGGGAATACGCCTACCGTGACAATGACATGCCTCTGACTGTTGTCGACGAAATCGAGGGCAAGCGCTTTTTTGCCTGCCACGGTCACACCCTGCGTGTAAAATACGGCATCAGCTCTCTTGCCGAGGCGGCACGCAGCGAAAAAGCCTCTGTTGCATTATATGGTCACACCCATATTCAGGACACAACTTATGATGACGGTCTGCTTATTTTCAACCCG
>JAZRRT010000151.1:0-4502 GCA_045650985.1 Acutalibacteraceae bacterium
GGCTCAGCTTTTCGACGCAGGCTGTTCTGTAGTTTTTATCAATATTATCGGAAACAATGTTTACGTAAATTACAGCGGTGCTTGCGTTTTCAACACGCAGGCTGTCTTTTTTTGCGATAACTTCACCGTCGGACTCAACCTTTGCCGCAACGCAGAAGGCGTGAGTTTTGTGAGCGGTATCACAGCAGGCAACAAGCTTGTTTCCGACTGCCGTTTTCTCTGTAACAAGGTCACGGTCGTAAGTAATATCGAACGAGGAAGGTGCGGAGAAGCTGAATTTTATAGCCATCAGCTTTTCTTCAAAAGAAACAAAGCACTCCTCAACGGTTTCAACATCTTTTTTTGTATAGCTTACGGTTGCAATACCTTTGTTGAGGTTGAGGTCACGGCTGTAATTCTTTGCCTTTGATTTATTGTCAAAATCAATATGTATTCTGCCTGCAACCTCGTAGGAAGCGATAAAATTGAAATCATTCTCAAGATTATCCTCTGCCCACTTTGCCGCTTCAAAATTTTTGCCGTCGAGGAAGAGTGAACGGATATGCTCAATCTTATCCTTAAAATTGCCGGCAGGCTTCATATCGGTTTTCTCATCCCATACGGTTTCTTCATTGAGAACAAACAGCTCTTCTGCCGTTCTGCCGAAAAGACTGAGACCCATTGAGCCGTTGCCGACGGGCGTTGAATTTTCCCATACGTCTGCGGGATTTTCCAAGTGAAGTACGTAGTCTTTCATGTGTTTACCTCCGGAAGTTTTACGTAAATAATATTATTTGACAGGTATCCGCCACGTTATAAAAATTGAAGTAACTGTTTTCGAGCGGTATCCATTTTTGTTCAAAAATTTTCAGCGCATCTTCTCCGTTGCGCTTTCTGATTCGTTCAATCTGAGTTTTTTCGTCCGTGCGGCAGAATATCCGCAGGTCATACTCCGCATCAAGCTCGGGATGCATACAATAACTGCCCTCGACGATGACAAGCCTCGGCTCATCAACCGTAACGCTGTGAGTAACCTTGCCGCAACCGCAATCGAACACACCGTAGCTGAATGCTGACGAAGATTTCAGGTTATCGGTAACCTCACTTTTAAAGCGTTCGTAGTGAAAATTACCGCCGGGCTCAGACAAGCGGCTGACGCTTCGCATATCCGACGGCAGAAAGAAGTGGTCCGCACGTATAACCGTCCCGCCGAAAGTGTGCTGTATTTCGTCCGCAAGCGTTGATTTGCCCGAAGCACAGTTGCCGTCAATCGCAACAACTGCCCTGCCGTGAGCAACAAGCTCGGCTATTTTTTCGAAAACAGATTTATCCATCACTTACCTGCCGCATTTCTGATGATTTCAAGCACACCGTACGGTACGCACACATTGCCGTTGATACCCGTGCCGATTGAGATATGGGGCTTCATTCCTCCGTGGAAATCTGTGCCGCCCGAAACCATAAGACCGTAACGCGCGGCGAGCGACTGATACTCATTACGCATTGATTCGTCATACTCGGAATGATAGCCCTCAATACCGTCAAGACCGTAAGAGACAAGCTCCTTTACATAATCTTCGAGTGCGTTGCCAAGTTTCATCTGATGAGGATGAGCAAGGAAGGCAACACCGCCCGCAGAATGTATTGCTTCGATAATCCGCTCTGCTTCAAGCTTCTGATTTGTGTAATAGCCGGGTCTGCCTGCGGCAAGATACTTATCAAAGCTCTCTTTGACAGAAGAAGTATAACCTTTGTCCATAAGAAGCTTTGCGTAGTGCGCTCTGCCGATTATACCGCCGGGCGCAATTTCCGCCGCCTCTTCAACGGTGACGTCGAAGCCGAGTTTTCTGAGAAGCACAGCCGTCATAACGTTGCGCTCTTTGCGGCTTTCAACGACCTCGTCCAGAATTGCTTTTATTCCGCCGTTGTCAATATCGATATAGTAGCCGAGGATATGCGTGAGCGTTTTTGCTCGTGCGGAAAACTCGATTCCCGGAACAACCTCAATACCGCTCACTATGCCCTGAGCTACGGCGCGCGAAACACCGCTCACCGTATCATGGTCGGTCAGAGCGATTGCCGACAAACCTTTTTGCGCGGCATGTGCAACAAGCTCTTCGGGCGACATCGAACCGTCGGAGCCGGTAGAATGAGTGTGAAGATCGACAAGTTTGTTTTCGTTCAACCAAACTCCCCCATAATAACGTAATAAAATAATACATATATAGTAACACGAACGTGCTGTGTTTGCAATAGAAAAAAGACTGCTTCATAACGAAGCAGTCCGAAATATTACCCAAAAACGCCCGAAGACAAATATCTGCTTGCACTGTCAGACATAATAATGACAATATTCTTGTTTTTGTTTTCTTCCCTCGCGGCTGCCTCACAAGCGGCGGCAAGCGCCGCACCCGATGAAATTCCGACAAGGCATCCCTCGGCTTTTGCGACAAGACGTGTATACTCGTAAGCTGTTTCGTCGCTGACGGCAATAATTTCATCAATAACTTCTCTGTTCAGCGTATCGGGCACAAAGTTAGCCCCGATGCCCTGAATTTTATGTGCACCCGCAACACCTTTTGTGAGCAAAGGAGATGCTTCAGGTTCAACACCTATAACTTTTATATCAGGATTCTGCTCCTTGAGATACCTTGCAGTACCGCTGATTGTACCGCCCGTGCCTATTGCGCTCACAAAAATATCAACAGCACCGTCTGTATCGGAACAGATTTCCGGACCCGTTGAAAGATAGTGCGCCATCGGATTGTCAGGGTTTGTAAACTGACCTGCAATAAAGCTGTGCGGAGTTTCCGCGGCAATTTCTTCCGCTTTTTTTACAGCACCGCTCATGCCCTCTGTCGCAGGAGTCAACACAAGCTCTGCACCGCAGGCAGAAAGAAGCTGTCTGCGCTCAAGCGACATACTTTCTGGCATTGTGAGAATAACCTTGTACCCCTTTGCGGCGGCAACCATTGCAAGGCCGATACCCGTGTTACCGCTCGTAGGTTCAATAATAACGCTGCCGTGCACCAGCTCGCCTCTTTGTTCAGCCTGCTCGATTATATGCAGAGCAACCCTGTCTTTGACACTGCCGCCGGGATTAAAAAATTCAAGCTTTGCATATAACTTCGCTTGAATCCCCATCTGCTTTTCAAACCTTTCAAGCCTTACAAGCGGTGTTGCACCGACAAGAGCTGATATATCGCTGAAAATTTTCATTCTTCAACCACTCCGAAAAAGCATTGTTTACGAGCCGATTATACTATACTTACGCCGCATCGGTCAACATTACGGATTCAAATACATAATTTACCCTGCAATTTGTTGCAATCACAAATAATTTGTGCTATATTTTTTTACATAACAGCGTGAAAGAGAGGGCACAAAAATGAGCAAAACTCTTATTATGGCATACGATATAGGTACAACAGGTGTCAAAACCTGCCTTTTCGAAATTGAAAAGTCCGTAAACCTCGTCGGTGCCGCCATGGAAGGATATTCTCTCCTCGTCAAGCCTGACGGCTCGGCTGAGCAGATTCCCGCCGAGTGGTGGAGCGCAATCTGCAACACAACCAAAAAGGTGCTTGCCGACACGGGTGTTGACCCCAAGGAAATTTCAGGTATTTCATTCTGCTCACAGATGCAGGGCCTTGTACTTGTTGACAAAGACGGTGAGCCGATAAGAAACGCATTCAGCTATATGGACCAGCGAGCAAAAGAAGAGCTCAAGGAAAACATGGCATACGGCATTCAGATTGCAGGCGCAAACATATTCAAGCTTATCCCCTCTCTTATCATCACGGGCGCGGTTTCCGCAAGCGTAAAAGACCCCGTATACAAATACAAGTGGGTTGAAAAGCATGAACCCGAAAACTTCAAAAAAATCCACAAGTGGCTCGACGTTAAAGAATACATAATCTGCAAAATGACGGGCGAATGTGTAATGACACAGGACTCCGCATTCGGCACCTTGCTTTACGATATACGCGACGGCAAGAGAGGCTGGAGCAAGAAGGTATGCAAACTGCTCGGCGTAAATCCCGCACATCTGCCTGAAATCAAAAAGTCATCCGACAAAGTCGGTGTGCTGACGGAAAAATCCGCAAACGAGCTTGGTTTGTGCCCCGGCACGGCAGTATTCGGCGGCGGTGGTGACGCATCGCTCATCGGTGTCGGTGCAGGCGCAACCTCACTCGGCGACACACACATTTATTCAGGCACATCAGGCTGGGTCGGCACGGTTGTTGACAAGAGCATTGTAGACACTTCTGCAATGATTGCCGCAATCGTCGGCGCTCAGGACGGCTATTTCAACTACTTTGCAGAGCTTGAAACCGCAGGCAAGTGCCTCGAGTGGGTCAAGGATCACCTTGCGCTTGACGAAATCGGCATCTACCTCAAAAAAGAAAACGTTGCAGAGAGCAAGGAATCCGTATACACAAGCCTCTACGACTATATGACAGACGCTATCAAGGACGTACCCGCAGGTTGCGGCGGTGTAATCTTCACACCGTGGCTTCACG
>JAZRRT010000152.1:0-3874 GCA_045650985.1 Acutalibacteraceae bacterium
CGTCGGGCGAAGTTCACCCTTGGGTTCGACAACAAAAAGGCAGGCATCAACGCCCGAGATAGTTTCATCAACAGCCTTTATCATCTTTTCGCCGAGCTTTGTCTTAGGACGGTGGAAACCCGGTGTATCGGTAAAAACAAGCTGAGTTTCATCTTCCGTAAGCACGCCCATAATACGTGTGCGCGTTGTCTGCGGCTTGTCCGAAACAATTGCAATTTTTTCGCCGAGAAGCTTATTCAGTATTGAAGACTTGCCGACATTGGGACAACCGACTATTGCAATAAACGCAGTTTTCTGTTCAATCATATTTTCATTTTCTCCTGAATTTTCTGAGATAGGTTTTTGGGCTGATAAACATAAACAGCACAGCTATGATGAAGCTGATTATAAACAGCACAAGGCTGACGGGATTCGCCGCCCAGTAAGCAAAAAGAGCGCTGAATGCCGCAGGCTGATACAAAATGATAATGCCTACCGCTACCGCAAACAAGGTTGCCACCAGCACGGCACCCGCCGCAGTATCCTTGGCAACACGGGCAAATTCTGTTTTTTCACCCTTGGCAGCAGTGTCAACTGCACGCTCAACAGCGGTATTGATATATTCCGCTACAATCACAAGTGCCGCTGCAACGGCAAGAACCGCCCACTCGATACGCTCAACCACGAAGAAATCATACCTGAGCAGAAAGAACAGCATATAGCCCAAGCAACAAAGGTGCACACGCATATTACGCTCGTTGACAATGCCGAACACTACGCCTCTGAAAGCGTAAACAAAGCTCTTAAGAAAGTTCAGCATAATCAGCCCTCGTCATCCTCGCCAAGATAATAACTGCTTGTGCGATGAAGACCGAGCTTAATAAGCACCTCTTCTTCCTTTTCTCTCATACGCACACGCTCCAGACCACCGTTAACGTGGTCATAACCGAGCAGATGAAGCATAGAGTGAACGGTAAGGAAAGCTACCTCGCGCTGTAAAGTATGTTCGTAAAGCTCAGCCTGAGCAACAGCATGCTCCATTGAAATTACTATATCGCCGAGCATTTTTGCGCCCGTTTCGGGATTATCGTCATAAACACCGTTTTCGCCGAGAGGAAAGGAAAGCACGTCGGTTGAAGAATCAATGTTGCGGTACTGCTTGTTGAGCTCCTGAATACGCTCATCATCAACAAAAGTAACGCTGACCTCGGCTGAACCTTCAAAGCCTTCGTTAACAAGCACAGCCGTACAGCTTCTTCTGACAAGCAGGCGCAACCCTGTCGGGATTTTTACCTTTGTCTGTTCGTCTGTAATGATTACCTTGTTTTTCACTTTATTTAACTCCTCTCTTTGTTCTTCTTACGTTCTTCGTATTTGGCATACGCCTTGACAATATCCTGAACAAGCCTGTGGCGCACTACGTCTTTATCGTTAAATGCTATTGTTTCAATATCGTCAACGTTTTTGAGAATCCTTATTACTTCAACAAGGCCGGAGCGCTTGCCGTCGGGCAGGTCAATCTGTGTTACGTCACCCGTAATAACCATCTTTGAATTGAAGCCAAGACGCGTCAGGAACATTTTCATCTGCTCGGGAGTTGTATTCTGAGCTTCGTCGAGAATTACAAAACTGTCATCAAGCGTTCTGCCTCGCATATACGCAAGGGGCGCAACCTCGATACTGCCTCTTTCCTGATATTTTTGGAAATTTTCCGCACCGAGCATATCGAACAGCGCATCGTAAAGCGGACGCAGGTAAGGATCGACCTTCTGCTGAAGATCACCCGGCAGGAAGCCGAGCTTTTCTCCCGCTTCAACGGCAGGTCTTGTGAGTATAATACGGTTGACCTCTTTTGCACGAAAAGCGTTGACAGCCATCGCAACAGCAAGATAAGTTTTACCCGTACCTGCAGGACCTACGCCGAAAACAATTGTATTGTCGCGGATTGCCTCGATATAATTTTTCTGACCGAGCGTCTTAGGCTTGACAGGTCTGCCCTTTGAGGTGATACACACACAGTCATTACCCATTGAAGATATCTGATTTTCGTTACCTTCACCGACAAGTGTCATAACGTAGCGCACGTTCTGGTCCGTAAGTGCCTCACCCTTATTGATGAGGGTAAGAAGACCGTTTATGGCGCGCACGGCTTTTGATACACCGTCAGCCTCACCGCTTACTTTAAGTTCGGAACCTCGGCTGACAACGGCAACGCCGTATTCGTGTTCGATTTTTCTGATATTTTCATCGAAGCTTCCGAATAAACTTACAGCGTGCTCCATTCTGTCGATATTAACCGTCTGTTCAAACAAGGGCAATTCTCCTCACATTAACAAATCGAAATAAAATAGTATATTTTTACAGAATTATAACATACTTTTTGTGGAATGTCACTACTTTTTACTTATTTTATATAATAATTCTTTATTCTATAATATTATTGACTTTGAGCATCAAAAGTTGTAAATTTTATATGTGTATAAATATGTTTTTAAGGAGAATCCGCATTTATGGCTTGTTTCAAACCCTTCAAATCCGTGCGTCCTAACAAAGAGTACGCTGACAAAGTTGCCGCTCTCCCCTATGACGTTATGAGCAGTGCCGAAGCTGCCGAAATGGTAAAAGGCAACCCCTACTCATTCCTTCACGTTGACAAAGCGGAAATTGATCTTCCTGCCGATACCTACCTTTATGACAGCGCAGTGTATGCAAAGGCTGCCGAGAACCTCGAAAAACTTGTTAAAGACGGCATCTGTAAAAAGGATGACAAGCCCTGTTTCTTCATATACAGACAGATTATGAACGGAAGAAGCCAGACAGGTCTTGCAGGTTGCGCATCAATCGATGACTATATCGAAAACAGAATTAAAAAGCATGAACTTACAAGAGCAGACAAAGAGCAGGACAGAATCAATCACGTCAACACCTGCAATGCCAACACGGGACCGATATTCCTCACATACAAAAACGGTGAAGCCATAAAAGAAATCATTGCATTATGGCAGGCAGGTCACGAGCCCGAATACGATTTTGTTTCAGACGGTGTTCAACAGACCGTATGGGTAATAGACGATGCCGAAACAACAGCGGCAATCACACAGGAATTTGACAAAATCGATTCTCTCTATATAGCTGACGGTCATCACCGCTGTGCATCTGCTGTCAGAGTAGGTCTGATGAGAAGAGATGAAAATCCCGACTACACGGGAGAAGAAGAGTTTAACCGTTTCCTCGCCGTGTCATTCCCCTGCGACGAGCTTGAAATAATGGACTACAATCGCCTCGTTCGCGACCTTAACGGATACACTCTCAATCAGCTCCTTACTCTCATAAGCGAAAAATTCACTTTTGAAGCAGTAAGCGGCACCGAACCTTACAAGCCTGCCGAAAAGCATACATTCGGTATGTATGCGCAGGGCAAATGGTACAAACTTACCGCAAAAGAAGGCACGTTTGATGCCGACAACCCCGTTGCTCGACTTGACGTTTCAATTCTCCAGAACAACCTCATATCACCGATTTTAGGCATAAATGACCCGCGCACAGACAAGCGCATTGACTTTGTCGGCGGCATCAGAGGTCTCAAAGAGCTTGAAAAAAGAGTCGGTAAAGATATGAAACTTGCTTTTTCAATGTACCCCACCACACTTGATGACCTCATCGACATTGCCGATGCAGGACTCATAATGCCACCGAAATCAACGTGGTTTGAACCCAAGCTCCTCAGCGGACTCTTCATCCACGAGCTCTCATAAGGAAGGTAAAAATACAATGTTTGTAGATATTGCAAAAATAACAATCAAAGCAGGCAGAGGCGGCGACGGTTGCGTTGCATTCCACCGCGAAAAGTACATTGCCTCCGGCGGACCTGACGGTGGTGACGGCGGCAAGGGCG
>JAZRRT010000153.1:0-8612 GCA_045650985.1 Acutalibacteraceae bacterium
GGTTATTATTGACTATGCACATTCGCCCGACGGACTTGAAAATATTCTTGCCTCTCTTCGCAAGATTGCTCTGGGCAGAATCATAACTGTGTTCGGTTGCGGTGGGGACAGAGACCGCACAAAACGTCCGAAGATGGGCAAAATTGCTGCAGATATGTCCGACTTTGTAATAGTTACGTCAGACAATCCGCGTACTGAAGATCCTGACGCGATTGTTGATGAGGTTGCGGAGGGCACAAAGGGAGCCAAGATTCCCGTTGTGAAGATTGTTGACAGAACTCAGGCTATTGAATTTGCGCTTAATGAAGCTGAGGAAAATGATATTATTCTTCTTGCAGGCAAAGGACACGAAACCTACCAGATAATAGGTACGGAAAAACAGCATTATGATGAGCGCGAGATTGTAAGAAATCTGCTTGCAAAATAAAACGAAGTGAGGGAAAAACTTGATACCTCTTATGTTAAAAGAAATCAGCGCAGTGCTCGGTTGCACCTGCGGTGAAGATAAACAGGTGCTCAATATTTGCACCGATACAAGAAAAATAACGCAGGGAAGCCTTTTTATTGCTCTTGTCGGTGAACGTTTCGACGGTCACGACTTTGTTGAAGCGGCTTTTGAAAAAGGTGCTGTTGCCGCAGTATGCTCGAAGCCTGTTTCAGCAAACGGCGAGGTGCTTACGGTAGAGAATACAGGTAAGGCTTTGCTCGATATTGCCGCATATTATCGTTCGCTGTTCTCGATTCCCTTTGTAGGAATTACGGGCAGCGTCGGCAAAACCACCACGAAAGAAATGGTTTATGCCGTTTTGTCCGAAAAGTTTAATACACTCAAAAATGAGGGTAATCTTAATAATGAAATCGGTTTGCCCACAACGGTTTTTCGTCTTGACAGTGATTTTGAGGCGGCAATCCTTGAAATGGGTATGAGTGCTTTCGGCGAAATCTCAAGACTTGCAGGTGTTGCTCAACCGAATGTCGGAATTATTTCCAAAATCGGTGTGTCACATATTGAACATCTCGGCTCGCGAGAGGGTATCCTGAAGGCAAAGCTGGAAATTCTCGACGGTCTTAAGCCGGGTGCACCGCTTATTGTTAACGGTGATGATGATCTTCTTTCCACCGTCAGACTCAGCGACCGACGCGTTATAACGTTTGGTATTGAAAACAGCGAGTGTGATTACAGAGCGGTTGAAATAAGCCGAAACGGTTATTCAACAAGCTTTACCGTCTTGTTTGAAGGCGGTTCTCAGATTGTTACGATACCTACTGTCGGCATTCACAACGTTTATAATGCTCTTTCTGCTTTTGCGGCAGGTGTTTATCTTGGCGTAACGGCACAGGAAGCCGCAAACGGTCTTTCAAAATACGTTACTTCAGGTATGCGTCAGAATGTCCGCTCCTTCAACGGTATTACGCTTGTTGAGGATTGCTACAATGCAAGCCCCGATTCGGTGCGTGCTGCGGTTGAAGTGCTTGCAGGAATGGATGGCGGCAAAAAAGCCTTCGTTTTCGGTGATATGCTTGAGCTTGGCGATATTTCCGAGCAGGCGCACCGTGAGGTCGGCAGGCTCGTTGCTTCAAAAGGAATCGACTGTTTCTGTACCTATGGTGAAATGGCGGCTCTCGCTGCTCAGGAAGCGGAAAAATGCGGTGCGGGATGTGTAAAGGCTTTTAACGATAAGCTTCAGCTTGTTGAATATCTTAAATCAATACTTGCACCTTCGGATGCAGTACTGTTCAAAGCAAGCAGAGGAATGAAGCTTGAAGAAGCAATCAAAAGTTTTACTGAGTAAGGGTAAGGTGCTTTGAATGAACACATATCTCGCTTTCGGTCTTTCTGCGCTAATTGCTTTCGGTGTTACTGCAATCCTCGGCGTCGTTATGGTGCCGTGGCTTCGCAGGCTTAAATTCGGGCAGACTATTCTTGAGATAGGCCCGAAGTGGCATAAAAGCAAGCAGGGAACACCTACAATGGGCGGTTTGATGTTCATTACGGGTACTTTGGCTGCTGTTGCCGTTGTTTTTGTTACGGATAAGCTGAAAGGCTCGGATATTATAGCAGGCGACAATCTTGTGCGATCTGCGATGTATACCAAGCTCTTTGCAGGTTTGCTTATGGCGCTCACGCTTGCTCTTATCGGTTTTGTTGACGACTATATCAAGGTTGTCAAAAAACGCAATCTCGGTTTGACTGCAAGGCAAAAAACATTGATGCAGTTGCTTGTGATTATCGCTTATCTCGGCAGTCTGAAACTTGCAGGCTGTTCTTATATGTTTATTCCGTTTTACGGTTCGACAGGCGATTTGGGAATATTCTTTTTCCTTTTCGGTATAGTTCTTATATACGGCGCCACCAATGCCGTTAATTTTACGGACGGTGTCGACGGTCTTTGTTCCTCCGTTACGCTTTCTGCTGCGGCTGCCTTCATTGTTATCGCTTTTATGCGTAACAACCTCGGTGCAGGTGTTGTTGCGGCGGCGCTTGCAGGTGCTTGTGCAGGCTTTCTTGTTTGGAACTGGAACCCTGCAAAAGTTTTTATGGGCGATACGGGTTCGATGTTCCTTGGCGGAATGGTGGTTGCGCTTGCGTATGCCGTTGATTGTCCGCTGATTCTTCTGCCTGTCGGTCTGGTTTACTTTATCGAAGGCCTTTCGGATGTTATTCAGATAGGTTATTTCAAGCTCACTCACGGTAAAAGATTTTTTAAAATGGCTCCAATCCATCATCATTTTGAAATGAGCGGATGGAAAGAAAAGAAAATTGTTGCGGTTTTCACGCTTGTAAATATAGTAGGCTGTGCCGTTGGCATAGCGGTCGTTTGGTTCGGCAGTGCCGAATGAAAAGTTTTGTAAAAGGAGGCGTCGGGATTTGGGCAATGCACTCGGAAAAGCCAGAAACAAATTGCTTGAGTATAAGTGGATAGCAAAGGGCAATATTGATGTCGGTTTCCTTCTTCTTGTATTTTTGCTTCTTGCAATCGGTCTGGTTATGCTCGCTTCCGCCGGCTATTCGCTCGCTTATTACAAAAAAGAGGATAGCTATGACTATATCCGTGACCAGATAAAGTATGCGGTCATAGGTCTTGTCATGATGTTTGTAATATCGAAAATCAACTATAATTATTTCAGACGTCTTGTTCTTATCGGCGTAGGCGGTTCGGTTGTTTTACTGTTGGCGGCGCTTGTTGTTGCTAAGGTAAAGGAGAGCGCAAACCCGGGCGGCGGTGAGGAATTCGGACGTTGGATAAGCATTCCCGGCATAGGCCAGTTTCAGCCGTCTGAGTTGGCGAAAGTAGGCTTGATAGCTTTCTACGCGTGGGGTTGTGAAAAATATCATAAATTCATTGTAAGCAACGATATGAAAACCTCCGTTAAAACAGCCGTTATATTCGGTGCTGTCGGTGTTGCTTTTACGGTGCTTGTTTTCCTGGAACACCATTTGTCCGGTACAATTCTGTTTTTTATGCTGACGATCGCGATGCTCTATCTCGGCGGCTTTAACAAGTGGTGGTTCAGAATCCTTATTCCTCTGATTCTTCTTGTTGTAATCATCTTTGTTGTTAATCCGGATTTTATGGGTATTATCGACGATTATCAACAGGAACGTATAATTGCCTGGAAAGACAAGGAGTACGATCCGAGCGGTGCGCGTTGGCAGATAAACAACTCGCTTTATGCAATAGGCTCGGGCGGTCTTATGGGACAGGGACTCGGCGAATCAAAGATGAAGCATCTTTACGTTTCCGTGTCGCAGAGTGACTTCATATTCTCAATTGTTTGTGAAGAACTCGGTTTTATAGGCGCAGGTATCGTGCTCGTGCTTTATGCGCTTCTGATTTACCGAGGCTATAAAATCGGTATGAAGTGTCAGTCAAAGTTCGGTATGCTTCTTGTTCTCGGCATTATGATTCAGGTAGGTCTTCAAACGGTGCTGAATGTATTTGTTGTAACGGATTTCTTCCCCAATACGGGTATAAGTCTTCCTTTCTTCAGCGCAGGCGGTACGTCACTTATTATTTTGCTATGTGAAATGGGAATGGTGCTTTCTGTTTCAAGGCAGACAAATATGATAAAAGAATAGGGTGCGAGTTTATGCTCAACGGAAAAAATATTATCTTTGCAGCGGGCGGCACAGGCGGCCATATTAATCCCGCGCTTGCTGTTGCGGGAGAAATACGCAAGATTTATCCTCAGGCAAATATCCTCTTCGTGGGTACTGCCGAAAAGATGGAGGCTCGTCTTGTTCCTGCCGCAGGTTTTGCTTTTAAGACAATTCAGATAAGCGGATTTAACCGCGTGCTCAATCTCAACGGTATCAAACAGAATATCAAAACTCTTTCTCATTTGCTCAAGTCCTCGTCACAGGCAAAGAAGATTATCAAAGAGTTTAATGCCGATGCAGTTATCGGTTTCGGCGGCTATGTAAGCGGTCCCGTTGTGCGTGCGGCGGCAAAGCTCGGTGTGCCTACTGCTGTTCACGAGCAGAACGCATTCCCCGGTATGACCAACAAAACGCTTGCAAAGATGGTCGATGCCGTAATGCTCACGGAGGAGAGCGTAGCACAGTATATGCAGCCTAAAAATCCTCCCGTTGTAACGGGTTTGCCCGTAAGAGGTGAGCTTCTTGAAACGGACAGGGATATTGCCCGCGCAGAACTCGGCCTTGACGATAAGCCTTTCATTCTTTCGATGGGCGGAAGCCTCGGTGCAAAAGCTATAAACGATTCAATGCTTGAGGTTATTGCAAACCGCACACAAAAAAATGACTGTTGCTTCATGCACGCAACAGGTAAAGACTGTAAGGATTTTCCCGAAAGACTTTCGGAAAAGGGAATTGACCTTAATAATAAAAACATTATTATCAGAGACTACATTGATGATATGCACCGTTGCCTTGCTGCGGCAGATCTTGTTATCTGTCGTGCAGGCGCAAGCTCTCTTTGCGAGTTTCAGGTTATGGGCAAGCCGTCAATTCTTATTCCTTATCCCTTTGCAACGGAAAATCATCAGTACCATAATGCAAAGGCCCTTGCCGATAAAGGTGCGGCTATACTCATAGAAGAAAAAGACCTTACACCTGCAGTACTGATGCAGCACATTGATACACTGCTCGAAAGCCCCGGTAAGCTCACACAGATGGGTAAGGCGGCAAAACAGATGGCGGTTACCGATGCGACGTCGAGAATTGTCAAGGTTATTGAAGGCATAATAAAGTAACGGCATTTCATCTCGCGGCATAGTATGGCTTATGTCACTATGCTTTGTGAGGTGCGGATATGTCGCGTTTCGTGGTTGAAGGTTCGAACAGAATTGACGGAAAAATTACGGTGCAGGGCTCGAAAAACGGTGTGTTGCCGCTTCTGTCGGCTTCGGTGCTTGTGTCGGGCGAAAACATTTTTAAAGGTTGTCCGGAGCTTACAGATGTAAGCGCTGCCGTGAATATTCTTACATATCTCGGTTGTCGTGTTGCACGCAGTGACGGTGTGATATGTATTGATTCTGCCGATGCCGATAAGTTTACCGTAACAGAAGAGCTTATGCGTGAAATGCGCTCTTCCGTAGTGTTTCTCGGCGCGTTGCTCGGTCGCTTCGGCAGGGCTGAAATGTCAGCGCCCGGCGGATGTGAAATCGGGTTGCGACCGATTGATCTGCATCTTGAGGCAATGCGTGCGCTTGGTGCGGTTATTGATGAAACCGGCGGGAAGCTTTTGTGCTCGTGCCCAGACGGGTTGAAAGGTGCAAGAATTTCGCTCTCTTTCCCGAGTGTGGGCGCAACCGAAAACGTTTTGCTAGCCGCTTGTACTGCAAAGGGCGAAACGTTGCTCATAAATGCTGCAAGAGAGCCCGAAATTATCGAGCTTGCCGATTTTCTTAACAGTTGCGGTGCTAAAATCTGCGGTGCCGGCGAAAGCGTTATAAGAATTGAAGGTGTAGGTCGGCTGTGTGCGGGTGAGCATACGGTTTGGCAGGACAGGATAGTTGCGGCAACTTATATGTCTGCTGCGGCTGTTACCGGCGGTAAGCTTCAGCTTGAAATGAACAGACCGTCGCTTTTGCTGCCTGTTCTTGAATCGTTTGAGAGAACGGGCTGTGAAATTGATATAAAGGGAAGTAAAATATATTTTAAAGGTGCGTCGCGCCTTAAAAAATTCGGAATAATAAGAACAATGCCGTATCCCGGTTTTCCGACTGATTCGCAGGCTGATTTTGCCGTGATGGCAAGTGTTGCCGAGGGTACGAGCACCATTGTTGAAAATATATTCGAAAACAGATTCAAATATGTCAGTGAACTGAGAAAAATGGGTGCGCAGATTCGCACCGAAAACCGTGTGGCAGTTATTGAAGGGGTGAACAGACTCTCGGGGGCAAACGTTGTTTCGCCTGACCTGAGGGGAGGCAGTGCGCTTGTTGTTGCAGCACTGTGCGCCGATGGAATCACGGTTATTGACGATGTGTATCACATCGACAGGGGTTATGAAAAATTCGAGAAACAACTTGAAATTCTGGGTGTGAAAATCAAGAGAAGGGAGTAAGTTATGGACGAAAATAACGAGAAGTTTATAATCGGTGACAATACCGACGGATACAGAAGAAGTAACGTAGATTATGACCTTGATTTGTTTTCAGATTCAAAAAGACGCGAAAAGTCAAATCCTAACGCGAAACAGCCTGCTGCTGCCCAAACTGCAAAGGGAGATAAGCGCCGTTCCGCAGCTCCGGCAGCGTCTGAGCGCAATAAGAATGCAAAAAAACCGAGCTTTTTCTCCAGAAAGCCTTCAAAGCCCGTTCCAAAAAAGGAAGGGCCGAGCGTTACACGGTATGCGAAACCTCCTAAAGAGGTTATCGGGCAGAAACCTGCAAAAGTTGAGCGTATACCGGCACCTCAGGGAGCAAAAAGGTCTGCACCGCGCCAAGGCGGTCAGCCCCTTTCTCCGAATGAACAGCGCCGTGTTCACGCTGAAAAACGTCGCGCTCAGCGCCGTCGCAGGCTCATTATTCAGTATGCCGCAATCGGTCTTGCCGTTATGGCGGTGATGGTTGTGCTTTCGCTGACGGTGTTCTTTAAGATAAACGAGATAAAAATTGAATGTGCAGATGAACTGCCTTACTCCGATGAGGAAATAATTGCCAACAGCGGCATTTCGCTGGATGAAAACGTCATAATGTGTGATGTTGACGGTGTAAATGAAAAACTGACCAAAGCGCTTCCGTATATCGGTGGAGCAACGGTTAAACGTTCGCTGAACGGAAAGGTTGTAATAACCGTTGAGCTTACTCCGGGCTATTATTCGTTTGCTCTCGGTGAGAACATCGTTATAGTAAACGTCGACGGAAAGGTGCTTGAGCATACGGTTGAGGGTGTTGAAGGCGAATACACGAAGATAATCGGTGTTGAGCTTTCTGAGGCTACGCCGGGCGAAAAGGTTGTTCTCACAGATCCCGAAGCATTCGAACTGTTGAGCGATCTGAACGGAATATTTGAAACCTCACAGTTGACAAACATTACGTCGATTGACATCAGTGACGTATATAATATTGTTATGGTTTACGACGGCAGAATTACACTTGACGTTGGCGATACAAGAAATATTTCAAGGAAGCTTGCGCTTGCCTCGAAGGTTATTGAGGTTGAAAACAAGAATGATCCGGAGCAGTACGGTATAATAGACCTTGATTCAACCGAAGGAAAGGCATTTTTCCAGACGGTAGAGCCTCCGCAGGAGCCGACGGATGAAGAAATTACGGAAGAAATTCCGCAGGACGGAGAAATTCCCGAGCCTGTCACGCAGGATGAAGAGGCTGTAACCGAGCAGGAAACGGCAGCTTAAAAAGCTTAATAGTCCGAAAAGGGGACAAAGTTTTTCAAAAATACTATTGTGTTTTTAGGAAATCTATGGTAGACTTACAATAACTGATTATGTCTAAAGGACTATGTGTTTATAAATTTAAGACTTATATGGGAGGAACAAGATATGGGTTTCGAAATCGATAACGAAGTTGAAAACGTGGTACAAATTAAAGTTATAGGTGTTGGCGGCGGCGGCGGAAACGCTGTTAACCGTATGATTACTTCAGGTATCAGAGGTGTTGAGTTTATTGCTGTCAACACAGATAAGCAGATGCTCCTCAGCTCACAGGCAACACACAAGATCCAGATTGGTGAAAAGGTTACACGCGGCATGGGCGCCGGCGGTAAGCCTGAGATCGGTCAGAAGGCTGCTGAAGAAAGCCGTGATATTATTTCCGATACCCTTAAGGGTACCGATATGGTCTTTATCACAGCCGGTATGGGCGGCGGCACAGGCACAGGTGCAGCTCCCGTTATTGCTCAGATTGCAAAGGATATGGGTATCCTTACAGTCGGTGTTGTTACAAAGCCCTTCAATTTCGAGGGTAAGCGCAGAATGACTCAGGCAGAAAACGGTATCGATATGCTCACAGAGCACGTTGACAGCCTTGTAATTATCCCCAACGAGCGTCTTCGCTTTGCAAGCGAAACCAAAATCACAATGAGCAACGCTTTTGCAAAGGCAGACGATGTTCTCCTTCAGGGCGTTAAGAATATCTCCGAGCTTATCAAGATTCCCGGCGTAATCAACCTCGACTTTGCG
>JAZRRT010000154.1:0-2756 GCA_045650985.1 Acutalibacteraceae bacterium
CTCCTCTTATTCCCGAGCCGAGAACAATAACCGCATCCTCACCGCCGCTTACACTGTCTGCCGTGCCGTAACCGAGCAAAAACGTAACAAAACAAACTGCGACGCAAACGCCTGCCCAAAATACCCCTTTAAGAATACGGGGAATTTTTGCAACAAATCCGTCTGCAAATATTCCGTAAACCGTAAGAGCTGCACCAAGCATAAATTCGGCTATTATTCCCACGTTTACGTTTGAGGTTAGCAGCATTACGCAGGAATTAAGCACAAGAAGTGCACCGATAATAATAAGTAATATTTTTATTATTTTCTTCTTCATTAGCTTATCCCTCACTTCATTTGTCATTATAACCGTTATTCTTGTCAAACAAATTAAGGAAATATTAAAAACAAGTTATCTGCCGTTGAGTTTTTCTTCAACGCACGCTTTCCAGCGCCTTGCAATAAGCTGATGTCCTCCCGTAGTCGGATGAACACCGTCCCAAAGAAGCTTGAGAATATCCGTACGCTTGGCATATTCATCAAAAATGTCCTGAAGCGGCACAAAAACGGCACCGTATTCTTCCGCAATCTCCTTGGCGGCACTTGCATATTCGTGCACGTGAGACTGCATATATCCGTTATATGCCTCATCTGACGACACACCGAAAAAAGGCTCCATTATAACAAGCATTACATCGGGATTCTGTTCAAGCAATTCATCAAGCATATAGCGGTAAATCTTCTTATACCTGTCGGGAAGCGAGCCGTTGCCGTGGCAAAACACCTCGCTGCAATCATTGATGCCGATAAGTACACTTACTATATCAGGTTTTAAATTAAGGCAATCCTCTTTCCACCTGCCGTAAAGGGTTGCGATTCTGTCACCGCTTACTCCGCGATTAATAACCTCAAAATCAATATCCGTATTATCCGCATACATTTCAGACGCTAATATATACTGATAACCGTGACCGTGAATATGGTTAAGGTCCTGATTTCTTCCTCTGTTGCCGTCAGTTATCGAATCTCCCTGAAAAAGCACGACGTCACCGTTTTTCATTCTGAACATTCTGCTCATCCTCTGCATTTTTTAAAATTATATCACACAGCGCAAAAAAAGAAAAGCACCGACCTGTTGGTCGATGCCTTTTGGCTGGGGAATAGGGATTTTTATCGCCTCGCTCACGCTCGTTGCGACTCGGCAAACTCTCCACAGGAGAGTTTGTTCGCTGCGCGAATACCCTTCACTGTTCGAATCCCTCCGAAAAATCAGCAAAACAAAAAAAGAAAAGCACCGACCTGTTGGTCGATGCCTTTTGGCTGGGGAATAGGGATTCGAACCCCAACAAACAGAGTCAGAGTCTGTCGTGCTACCGTTACACTATTCCCCATCGCGAAATGTATTATATCCATTTCCAAAACAAATGTCAATAGTTTTTTTAAATTTTTTTGCAGTTGTTTAAAAAATAAATTTTGAAAAGGTGTTGACATCAAAATTACCTTATGCTATACTACTTAAGCCGCATATTACGGGTTGCACTATAACTGTGCCCAAATTCGCCTGCTCACGGGCGGTACCCCTGAATAGCGAGACTTAATAAAAGAGGTAAAAAAATGTACGCAATCATTGAGACCGGCGGCAAGCAGTATAAGGTATCTGCCGGCGACACACTTTACATCGAGAAGCTCAATGTTGAAGCAGACAGCGAAGTTGTCTTCGACAAGGTTATCGCAGTAGGCTCCGACGACTCCATCAAGGTTGGCGCTCCCTATGTTGAGGGTGCAACAGTTACAGCTAAGGCTGTAAAGAACGGTAAGGCAAAGAAGATCGTTGTCTTCACCTACAAGCCCAAGAAGAACGAGAAGCGCAAGATGGGTCACAGACAGCCCTACACCAAGGTTGAGATTTCCGCTATCAACGGTTAATCAACTATGATTCGCTTTAAGTTTGTCCGTTCGGGCAAGAGCACGGTCGGGTTTGAATGCAAAGGTCACGCAGGATACGCTCAGGCAGGGCAGGATATTGTCTGCGCCGCCGTTTCCGCTTCGGCTTATCTCGCAGCAAACACGATAACGGATTCATTCAACGTCAAAGCAAAAGTAAAAGCCGTCGACGGCTATATGCTTTTCGAGTTGCTTGAAGAATCTCCGGAAGCTCACAAAGTGCTTGACGGGCTTGAAGCTCACATCAGGTTGCTTGCGCAGGATTATCCGCGCAGCATAAAAGTAATTTACGGAGGTAACACAAATGCTTAAGATAAACATTCAGCTTTTTGCTCATAAAAAAGGTATGGGTTCCACCCGTAACGGCCGTGATTCCGAGTCCAAGAGACTTGGCGCAAAGCGCGCTGACGGTCAGTTTGTTCTTGCAGGCAACATCCTCGTAAGACAGGGTGGCACACACATCCATCCCGGCACAAACGTTGGCAGAGGCTCTGACGACACACTCTTCGCAAAGGTTGACGGTGTTGTAAGATTCGAGCGTCTTGGCAGAGACCGCAAGAAGGTCAGCGTTTACACTGTCGAGCAGTAATCAACCAAAATTTAAGAGCTGTTTCGACCGAAACAGCTCTTAATATTAAAAAAAATTAATTTTTTTCTGAATATCTATTGACAAATGCGTCAGGATATAATATAATTAACAAGCTTTTTGTGGCGGCATAGCTCAGTTGGCTAGAGCATTCGGTTCATACCCGGAGTGTCGTAGGTTCGAGTCCCACTGCCGCTACCACAAGCCAAAGCATCCGTGCTTTGGCAATATTTGGCCCGGTGGTCAA
>JAZRRT010000155.1:0-45801 GCA_045650985.1 Acutalibacteraceae bacterium
GGAGTAAACACATGAAAAAGAAATCAATATTTATCGTTGCGGCTGCCATAATAGCAGTAACACTGTTATTTGCCGCCTGCAACAAACAGGACGGTCACACAGGCCTTCACGTCTATGTAACCGACCAAAACGGCAACACCGTGCTTGACGAAAACGGTGAGCCGCTCACAGAAGAATGGATAACCGAAATCGTATACGCAACAGACGAAAACGGTGAAACCTACACAAACGCAAACGGTGACAAGGTAACGGTCAAGCAGACCCGTCCCGCAATAACACAGATTATCGAAGTAACCGATTTCAGCATCGGCGAAGACGGCAGACCTGCCAAGGATGAGAACGGCAACTACATATACGTTCCGAAAACAACCGTCGTTTACAAAGAGGTTACCGACAAGAACGGCAACAGAGTCACCCAGATTGTCACAGACAAGAACGGTGAAAGCGTAACCGGCGGAAACGGCAAACCCCAGACAGAAGTTGTAACGGAAAAATACACGGAAAAGGTCACCAACTACATCGAGCTCACGCCCGACGGACAGGTAACCGCATACAACAACGTAATCGCACCCTCAAAGCCGAAAACAACTTCAATCTACGACAATCCGCTCTACACGGACAAAGAAACCAAAAAGACCACAAAACCGTCATCTTCTTCCGGTAAAGATAAGCACATTGCTTCAAACTCATGGCTCAAAAATCTTGACGCATCAGATAACGATACGTTCTCCGATGTTGAGGCAATCAACGCCAACTCTTACGTCGTCCTCGGCAACACCGAATCGACCGACGGCGTTTTCGAATCATTCACACAAAAAGGCTATTACTCATTCGTTGCAAAATACAATAAGAGCGGCGAGCGCTCCTGGATTTGCCCCATCGGCTCAAGCGGACACACAAAAATCCACGATATAGCCGTACTTAAAGACGGCAGCATTATCGCCGTCGGCGAATCCAACGCAACAAACCTCGGCTTCACACCCGATGCAAACTTTGAAGCAATCGTTGCAAAAATATCAGCAGACGGCAAGCTGCTCTGGATTAAAAACTACGGCGGCTCCCAGACAGAGTATTTCAACTGTGTAACCGCAACTCCCGACGGCGGTTTTGCGGCAGCAGGCAGATTCCATGCAACAGACGGAACCTTCGCTTCACTCAATCTCACCTCCCTTACGCCTGTTTTTGTAAAATTCGATTCAAACGGTACAGTCAAATGGTTTGATTCATTCAAAGGCAGCGGAGCTGATATTGTCAACGCCATTGCTTCAGATACAAGCGGCAACATTTACGGTGCCTGCCAGGTATTCTCCACCGACCTTGACGGCAAGGGCAACCACGGCAGCGCTGATATAGGTATCATCAAGTTTTCTTCCTCAGGCTCAAAACTCTGGGTAAAAATGATAGGCGGCAGCAAGAGTGACATTGTCAACTCAATCTACGCAGGTACGGCAGGTTGCGTTTTCGCAGGCAGCTACACTTCAAACAACGGTGATTTCACGCTCAACCGCGGCGGCAAGGACGCTTTCATCGCACACTGCGATGCCGACGGCAACCTCAAGTGGGTAAGAACATTCGGCGGTATCGGCAGCGATACGTTCAACGAAGTTGTGCCGACAAGCTTCGGCTATGCCTGCACAGGTCTTTCAAATTCAGCTAACCGTGACCTTGCAAGCATCGGAAACCAGGGTGAATATGACGGCTTCATTATGTCTGTCAATTTCGCCGGCAACCTTGAACACGTGAAATCCTTTGCAGGCTCTGCAAACGACGACGCAAGATCAATTTGCAGACTTGACAGCAAGACATACATCGCCGTCGGCGAAACTTACTCAAAAGACAAAGATTTCAAAGACTTTGCAACCAAGGGATGCGGAGCTGTCTTTGGTATGTACTACATCTATTAATTGACTGAACCTGATCGGAGTTGAGGGGTATAATGAAACAAAACGCGAATAGAATTATAAAAGCGGTTGCGCTGGCAACAGCGGTGTGCGCAGTGCTTTGCGCCTGCGACAGAACAAAGCCGAACAACGACCCGACGGAAACCGAACCGACCGTTTCACAAACCGCTCAATCCGCAACTCAGGAACCGACAGCTGACGAACCTGTCACTCAGCCCTCCGTAACGGAGCCTGTGACAGAACCGACAACTGAAAGCACAACGGCGCAAAAGCCTTCAACTTCTTCTCCAAAACCGACTCAGCCGACGGAAGAAGAAACGGAATCAACCGTAATTTCACCCGAAACAACTACGCGCCACGAAAATCCGGTTATAAACACTTTCATCAATGCCGGTGAAATCGCAGGATACAGCCTTATCTCGAAAGACGAAATCGAATCGATTGCCGAAGAAATGGCTGACGACAGCAAAATATATTTCGTACGTCTTGAAGACGGAACAAAAACCTACTATATGGCGGTTAACCTTCAGACCGCAAAGGCTATGGCGCTGAGCAACCCTCAGGTATTGCGCGAACTGTGCCGTCTCCTTGACAGCAAACAGCAGCTTATGGCGGGCGAAGATGAAGACTTCGTTCTTATGGACTACACTCACCTTGTAGGCGAGCTTGAGGTTCATTATGTCGGCTACCTGCTCACAGGTGCACTCGGCGCAGAAAACGGTCCGCTTGCATCCTTCTACAATTCCTGCAAAGTTGCCGACCTCAATATAGACGAAGACCGTTTCGGTCCCGTTATTGACGTTATCGGCACAATCTACGGCTGATTAAATTATTCAGATAATTTTACAAATACAATTGCGGAGGTCATACTAAAATGAACAACATCCACCAGCTTTACGAACTCTGGCAGAAGAATGCCGTTCTCGACAGCGACCTTACCGATGAGCTCAATGCCATCGCAGGAAATGAAGAGGAAATACTCGACAGATTTTACAAAACACTTGAATTCGGCACAGGCGGTCTGCGCGGCGTTATCGGCGCAGGTACAAACAGAATGAACGTATACACAGTTGCTCAGGCAACTCAGGGTCTTGCAAACTATCTCAACGAAGCTTTTGATGAGCCCAGTGTTGCCATCGGCTATGATTCCCGTATCAAATCAGACGTATTTGCACGTGAGGCAGCAGGGGTTCTTGCCGCCAACGGCATCAAAGTATATTTCTTCCCCCACCTCGTTCCGACTCCCATGCTCTCTTTTGCAGTACGCAGACTCGGCTGCAGCTCGGGCATTGTAATCACGGCAAGCCACAACCCCTCAAAGTACAACGGCTACAAGTGCTACGCACCCGACGGTTATCAGATGACCGATGAGGCTGCTGCAAGAACACTTGAATATATCAACAACATCGACATTTTCAACGACGTGAAGCGTATGGACTTTGAGGATGCTCTTGCTGAAGATATGGTTGACTATATCGAAGGCTGGCTTCTCAATGAATTTTACGATCACTGCGATGCCCAGCGTCTTGACAAGGATATATGCAAGAAAAGCGGACTCAAGGTTATCTACACTCCCCTCAACGGCACAGGCAACCGTCCCGTACGCACAATGCTCGGCAGACTCGGTCTTGACGAAGTAAGAATCGTACCCGAGCAGGAAAACCCCGACGGTAAATTCCCGACCTGTCCTTTCCCGAACCCCGAAATCGATCAGGTTTTTGAACTTGCCATCGATATGACAAAGGAATTCCCCGCAGATCTCCTTCTTGCAACAGACCCCGACTGTGACCGCGTAGGTATCGCAGTCAGACACAACGGCGAATACAAGCTTATGACCGGCAACGAGGTCGGTGTAATGCTTTGCGAATACGTCCTCTCAAGAAGAAAGGCTATGGGCACACTCCCCGAGAATCCCATTGTCATCAAGTCTTTTGTTACAACAGACCTTGCTCAGGCAGTTGCCGATAAATACGGTGCTGAGGTACGCAACACACTCACAGGCTTCAAGTACATCGGCGAAATCATCAGCCAGCTTGATGAAGCGGGCGAAGAAGACCGCTACATCCTCGGTATGGAGGAAAGCTACGGCTACCTCTTCGGCTCACACGCAAGAGATAAAGATGCCGTCGTTTCTTCTACAATGATTGTTGAAATGGCTGCCTACTATAAATCCCTCGGCAAAGACCTTGTTGAGGTTATGGAGGATATATACGCAGAGCACGGAATGTATATCAACACCCTTTCCAACTTCTCCTTCGAAGGCGCAAGCGGTATGGAAAAGATGAAGAATATGATGGACGGTATGCGCACCAATCCTCCCAAAGCATTTGCAGGTCTTGAGGTTATCGGCGTATCCGATTACCTGACAAGCATTGCGCTCAACACGGTTACGGGCGAAGAAAGCACAATCGACCTGCCGAAATCCAACGTACTTCAGTACAAGCTTCCCAACAACAGCTGTGCAATTGTACGTCCCTCAGGCACAGAACCCAAAATCAAGGTTTATATCACAGCCTGCGCACCCGACCGCGCTCAGGCAACCAGACTTGCAGATGAAATTATCGCAGATATGAAGAAATTCCTCAACGTTTAACCAATTAACGGCAGAGCTGTCGGCAACGGCGGCTCTGCCGTAACAAACGCATAAAAGAAAAGGAAGATTAAAATGAACCAAAAAGTAATACGCGTAATTGCGTTGGTGCTTGCAATACTCCTCGCAGGCAGTGTGCTTGCCGCCGCTATCACAAGCATAGCTTATTGATACCTGTCACAAAACAAAAACACAAGGGGAAATCAAATTGAAAATTCGCAAAAAATCCAAACTTCGATTTGATACAGAGAAAAACGTACGCACACTTCGCTTCAAGCGTTTTGCAGCGGCGTTTTCCTGTTTTTTTATATTGGTAGCAGGAGTTTCGTTCCTGTTTATGTTAAACCACTATGATTTCAACCTTTCCGCCGTCTTCACACCCGCCGATACGCAGGAAACCGAACCTGAAACCTCAACACAACCGGCTCCTGCAGTCGAAGGCGTTCGCAACTACCTCCTTGTTTGCACGGCTGACAACAGCAACGCTGTGCGTTTTGCAAGCATCGTAACGGCTGATATGAACAAAAAAACAGTTTGCATAAAGGGTCTTGATACCTCTGCAAACGTCACGGTGGCAGGCTGTACGGGCAACTTTGAAAAGCAGCTCGATTACGGCGGAATCGCACAGCTTGAGCTTGCTGTTGAAACAATGAGCGGTTTGACAATCGACAAATATATAACCAGCACAGACAGTAAATTCCGCTCCGTAACAGATTACGTTGGCGAATTTGATATTGACGTTGAAAACTCCGTTAACATCCGCACAGACAGTCTCACCGCAGTAATAGGTGCAGGCAGACAGACTATGAACGGCGATACAATGCTCAAGTATATCCGCAGTTTTGAAGGCAACCCCCAAAAACAGGCTGAACTTATTGCAGAAATACTCGAACAGAGCATAACACCGTCAAACCTGCAGAAAGCCGACCGACTCTATGAAAGAATCATAAACAAAACCGAAAGCAATATATCCGTTCTTGATTTTTCTTCAATAAAAGTCAGCTTTGAAGCCCTTCTTTATGACAACGGCAGCGTTTCCGTAACTGTCAGCAAATAACATTACGGGAGCATAAGCTTATGAAAAAAATGCTTCGTGCCGTTATTCCGACGGTTGTGCTTTTTATTGTCGCCATCGCAGCTTTGCCGCACATCACCGACAGACTTTTGCAATCAGACGGCGGCAAAGAATTTGAGCTCGGAAATTACAGTGATTACTATTATCTGACACTTGATGATTCAGAGAAAAAGGCATATACGGCAGACAGAGAAGAAATTTACTCTTTCCCCGAAAAAATTGTTACGCCTTCGCTGACACAAACACAGCTTGAAAACGTGCTGAACGCATTGGTTTGTGATGACCCGATGATGTTTATGTTTCACACCTGCACCTTGAATAACGCAGGCACAACCGCATCGCTTGAGCCTGAATATGATATGAGCAGTGACGAATACACACAGTACGCTCAAAAGATAAACGACGTTATATGCAAAATCCGAGAGAACCTGCCCGATAACGATTATGAAAAAGAGCTGTTTTGCCACGACTATATCACCGACAACTGCACGTACAGCGACACCGACGCAACTCAGGAAGCAACAGCCGTCGGCGCACTTATAAACGGTAAAGCAAAATGCTCGGGTTACGCAAAAGCATTCAAGCTTCTGCTTGATAAAGCAGGAATCGAAAGCGTTCTTGTTTCGGGCACGGCAACAGACTATTCTTCGGATACTCAAGACCATATATGGAATGCCGTCAGGATAAACGGCAGCTGGTGCTACACCGACACAACCTGGGATGACCCCATAACAGAAAATGACGAGCAGATAAGCCAACACATTTTCTTCAATATGACAGAGGAAATGCTGAGCCGCACACACTCGGATTTTGATTTCAGGTTTGAGTGTAACGACTCCTCTTTATATTATTACATTAGATATAATGCGTATTTCACATCATGCACAAGTGAATCTCACCCTGCAATAGCTTCGCTTATAGCAGATGCAGCAAACAACCAAAAAACTTCAGCCGAGCTGATGTTTGCAGACAAGAAGGCAACCGAAAAAGCATTGACCTGCCTTTTTGAAAAGGAGAGCATATACCGCATACTTGAAACGGCAAACCTCTCCGCCGACTCCGCTTTGATTACAAACAGAGTGAAATATACCGTAAACCCAAACGAAAACCTTATCACTGTTTACTTTATCGTAAAGGAATGATTTTATGGACAAGCCGCGTATTGAAGCAGCCGTAAGAGAGCTTCTCTATGCCATAGGCGAAGACCCCGACAGAGAGGGACTTATCGAAACACCTAACCGTGTTGCCAGAATGTATGAGGAGATTTACGCAGGGCTTGAAGAAGACCCCAGAAAGCATCTCAAAATATTCAACGAAGACAACAACGATGAAATGGTAATAGTGCGCGATATACCGCTCTATTCAATATGTGAGCATCACCTTATCCCCTTTATCGGCAAGGCGCATATTGCCTACATACCCGGCAACGGCAAGGTTATCGGTCTGTCAAAACTTGCACGAATCGTAAACTGCTTTGCAAAACGCCCTCAGCTTCAGGAAAGGCTCACCGCTCAGGTTGCAGATTTCCTCTATGAAAATCTTGAGCCTCAGGGTGTTGCGGTTGTTGTTGAAGCAGAGCACCTTTGTATGACAATGCGCGGTGCAAGAGCATCGGGAAGCCAGACAAGAACATCCGCCATGCGCGGCATTATGAGAAGCGACGCCAGAACAAGAGCAGAAGCACTTTCGCTCCTTTCAGGCTCACGCTGAGGATAAACCGATGATTTTCAGAACAAGGCGAAGTACCCTTGACCTCACAGACCGAACGGCGATAATGGCGGTAATAAATCTCACACCTGATTCGTTTCATGCCGACAGCAGGTTTACGACTGATGGAGCCGTAAAATATGCCGTTGATGCAGAAAAATCAGGTGCGGACATAATTGACATCGGCGCACAGTCAACTGCACCGAACAGCAACCCCATCACTGCAGAGGAAGAAACTGAAAGGTTGTTAAAACCGTTGCGAGCAATACGGAATGCGGTCAGCATACCGATAAGCGTTGACACGTATTTCCCCGAGGTTGCACGTGCCGCGCTTGAAAACGGAGCAGACGTCATAAACGACGTAAGCGGCACCGCATCTGCCGACATGGCATCAATTGCCGCAGAATACGGCGCAGGTTGGATTGTTATGCACACGGGCGGTCTGACCAGCAATCAGACACGCGAAAGCGATGCCGACATAATCGATGAAATCAACGCTTTTTTTGCCGCATCACTCAAAACGGCACACAACTGCTCACTACCTTTCGAAAACGTATGTTTAGACCCCGGAATCGGCTTTGGCAAATCCCGCGATGACGATTTGAGAATAATAACCGCCTTCAAACAGATAAAATCCGCCGATTGTGCAACACTTGCCGCACTTTCACGCAAACGCGTAACACGGCTCTGCGGTGATGCACTTACAGGCACGGTTATTGCAAACGCGATGTGCATTGCAGGCGGCGCAAACATAATTCGCGTTCACGATATTGAGCAGGCTCTTGCAACTGCGCAGATGGCAAAGATTCTTACGGAGGCAAAAAATGGATAAAATAATTATCGATTCACTTAAAATTTTTGCTTATCACGGTGTAAACCCCGAAGAAACGGCAATGGGACAGTGGTTTGTGCTGGATATTGAAGCCTGGGCAGACCTTACAAACGCCTGTTGCACGGACGAGCTTTACGACACCGTCAGCTATGCCGATATAATCAAAACAGTGCGCACGGCAATGACCGAAAAAAACTGCAAACTGCTTGAACACGCAGCGCAGAGAACGGCAGACGCAATATTTGCAAAGCACGAGAAAATACAAAGAATAAGATTAAGACTCAGAAAACCCGACGCCCCGATTAAAGCTGACTTCAGCTTCGTGGCAGTAGAAATTGAGAGGTACAGAAATTGAACACGGTAGTATTGGGATTGGGAAGCAACATCGGCGATAAGCGCAAAAACCTCAACACCGCGGTACACGCAATCTCGCTTCTTCCTGACACCAGAGTAAAAAAAGTTTCAGGCATTTACCAAACAAAACCCGTAGGGTTTGACGACCAGGACGATTTTTTCAACGCAGTAATTATAATCGAAACAGAGCTTTCACCGCACGCTGTACTCGGCGCTTGTCTCGGTATCGAGGCATCTATGGGCAGAGTAAGGCTGCGCAAAAACGGACCGAGAATTATAGACATTGACGTACTGATATACGAAAGCTACTTCTCCGACAGTTTTGAGTTGACTCTCCCCCACCCCCGAATCAAAGAAAGAGCTTTTGTTATGGTGCCCCTGCTTGAGCTTTATCCGACAGGCAGAGCACCCGGACTTTTATTCCTCCCGAATCTGCGCGAAATCGGAACAGAAGGAGTAGAAAAAACAGATTACGAGCTTTTTTCTCCGTAATTGCCATTTATTTCTTTTTTGTTTGTGCAACTCACACAACAAAGCAGTCAGATTTTGCACAAATAATAAAGAAATTTAAGAATTATAAAAAAATATTTGACTAAATTATGAACGTTTGATATACTGTATACGATAATTGCTTTCATAATAAAAAATTGAAAGGAGACCCATAATGAAAAAGAACATAATCATCTACATCATTGCAGGTGTTGTTGCCGTTGCCGGTATCGGTGTTGCCGGTATTCTTGGTGTCGGCAAAATCATCAAGGGTAAGGGCGAAACAACCGAGCCCGCATACAGCTACGATGATTCAACAGACTACGGCGAGGATGGTGTTCCGATCATCACACCGGAAGCCGAAGAGATTCGCACAAACGAAAACGGTGAGCTTATCGAGTACCAGACAGACGCAGAGGGTAATACCGTTGTTGTTGTCCTTCAGACAAACCCCAACGGTGAAGTTGTAACAAAGCCCAACGGCGAAGTTGCTACCAACAAACCGCCTCAGGTTGTTACCACAAAGCCTTCACCAAAACCCAATTCTAACGGCAACAACTCTGAAGACATCGGACTGAACAATGATTTAACAATTCAGGAATCCCCCGACGGCAAACACAACATCGTCAAACCCGACGGTTCAATCGCTCTGAGTTACTCTTACAGCGAAACAGGTAACTACTTCTACACAGATGACGATCCCTGGCAGAGAAACTTCGGTTTCAACCGCGTATACGACCTTGGTGCAATATTCACATTTATGTACCTCGATACATTCCACGTTTACTACAACCATAACGGTTACGACTGGATGGTTCAGTTCTGGAAAGGTCAGTACGGCTTCCTCTTCCTCGGCGGCGAAATCGGTCTCTACTACAAAGACCCCGCTAAGACAACTCAGCACTACAACTGTGCAGAGGAAGATATGGAAATCAATATGCAGATGACTGTATACCGTGAGGGTTACGGCGAGCTCTTCACACGTCCCTATGCTCCTCACTGGTGGACAACCGCTTTCGTTCCCGGCAAGCTCAAGAAGTTCTCTGACCGTTCAGAGCTCACAATGGTTGCAAAACTTGAGTTCAAGAGCGTTGAGGAACGTGAAAAGTTCTGTAACGCACTTGAGAAGATTACCGACATCGACGGTAACCGCTTCAAGTATGCAAGCAAGCTTTCCAAGAACAAGCCCGAATATTACACATACAACGGCACAACGGTTGACCTTGTATGGCGTTACCTTGATGAGGACCGTAAGACACCTCTCAATCCCGTAACAGAGCCGTCAACAACCGAAACAACAACCCAGAAGCCGATTGTTACACAGCCCCCCTCAGTTGAGGAATAAATTAAAAAACCGAGGCACTTCATAAGAAGTGCCTCATTTTTTATTCGTAAATTCTTGTTATACCCTTTTTCAGGTCACTGCCTGCTTCCGATAAACCGTCGCTCACATCATCAGCAAGACTGCTCATTTCATCCTTAATTGTCTTTTTGGTTGTTGTTTCAACACGGCTTGTTGTGGTGTTTGGTGCAGTTGTTGTAATTTTACCGTCCTCAGCCTTGCCGCAAGCTACAAACACAAATGCAATCGCAAGCATAATTAATCCGACTGCTAAAATTTTAATTTTCAATTTACTATACCTCTTTTCAAAAATTTATTTTATTTAAAGGTCATCGGCATCCTGTTCGGGCATAATATCATCGGCATCGTAGGGCGTACCCCTGTAACTTCCGAGAACGTCAAACGGCTCGTTTTCCGCTGCCGTTTCCCACAGCGACACCATGCTCTCCACAATGTGTCTGTTTTTGTTAAACGCTGTTCTTCTGTCGTTTTTATCGTACATCAATGCATTCTTTCTCCTCTCACCGTATCAACAGCGTAAGAAGCGCGGTTATGCCCGCACCGGCAATTGTCGCCAAAGCAAGTGAAGCAACTGTCCATATCCTGTTGCGTACAATCTTCGTAACGGGCGGTCTGTCATTTTTGCCTGCGATAATGTTTGCCCTCTCTCTGAGTTTACCTTCGCTCACATTAACACATTCAGGCTTAACAAAAAACATCACACGCTCGAAATATTCACAATCCGTTTCGCTTATCTCAATTACCTGTCTGTTGACACCTTTTATCATTTTTGTACCCTTTCTTCATTTTGCCGTATTTTTTCGGTCTGACGCATATCTATTTTTAGCACTTTGCACACCTTATATTCACGCCTGTTTTTTGCCAAACTTTTCAACATTTACAAACTGTATAGTGGAAATCATTTGTTCGATGTGAAAAACCGTGTGGAAAATGTGAAAAAGCCCTTGTTTTACCTTAGTTTTTCACCAAATCGCTATGGGAAAAGGCTTTTTCTTTACATTTAATATTTTACAATCAGTTATTTTTGCTTTACAAAACCTGCAGAAAAACGAAGAATTTTCTTGTTCTTTTTTCTTTTTTGTCATAAAACATACATATTCTGATTTTATAATTAAAACAGCATTAATACAGTAAAAGGTTGATTTGCAGAATGAAAATAACAGCAGATAAAAACTCAATAACTCTGACCGATTTCGGCTCGTTTGACCTTGGATTGAGCGCTGATTGCGGACAGGCTTTCCGCTGGAAACAGGACGAAGAAGGATTCTGGCACGGCATAGTATGCGGCAAATATCTCAAAGCAAAACAGGAAGCAAACGCAATTGTTATGTATACAACCCCCGAAGATTTTGAGGTTTTCTGGAAAGAGTACTTCGATCTCGCAACAGACTACGCCGATATATGTAAAACGCTCAGCAGTGACACCCACCTGAGCAAGGCTGTTACCTCTTGCCCCGGAATCCACATATTAAAGCAAGAGCCTTGGGAAGCACTCTGCTCATTTATCATTTCACAAAACAATAACATACCGCGTATCAAAGGTATCATTGAGCGCCTCTGCGAAACATTCGGCGAAGAGATTGAGCACGGTTATACGTTTCCTTCCGCTCAAAAGCTTGCATTGCTGACGCCCGATGACCTTGCACCCTTGCGTGCAGGTTTCAGAGCAAAGTACATTATTGATGCGGCGCAAAAGGTTGCAAGCGGAGAAGTTGATTTTGAAAAAATATACAATTCCCCTATCGAATACGGCAGAGAAGAACTTCAGAAAATCTGCGGTGTAGGTGCGAAGGTTGCCGAGTGCACCCTACTTTACGGCTTTTATAAGGTCGATGCATTCCCCGTTGACGTGTGGGTGCGCCGAATAATGGAAGAACTGTATCCAAACGGATTTCCCGACTGTGCAGACGGTGTAAAAGGCATCGCACAGCAATACCTGTTCCATTGGCGCAGAACGTGTATTTGATGAACAAAAGTTGAACTTTAATTCATTTTTGTACTCCAGTACAAAAAATCCTTTACAAATTCAAAAAAAGCATATATAATAAGAACATAACAGTGAGGTAGGTGTGAGATGGAGCAGGCAAGACGATCCCGCAAAAAGGAACAGACTCACCGCGCGATAATGCACAGCGCTAAGGTTTTGTTTGAACAGCACGGTATAAGCAACGTCACAATCGAGCAGATAGCCGAAAATGCTGACGTTTCCCGTTCAACCTTCTTCTCTCATTTCGATTCTCTTGACAGTCTTCTGACAGAAATTGCCGCTGAAGAAATCAACGATATTTTTTCCGCAATAGAAGCAGACGAAACGGAGCCGAGCGTCGCCGCCGTGTTCCGTCAGCTCAGCACAGACACCTATGCCTATCCGTATCTTATGGGTGAGCTGTTTATGAGCAGCATTCTCTCGCCCGGTGAAAGCGCTGTCGCAAGAGTAGACCACCTTCTCCGCTCGGAAATCGAGCAAGGTAAATACGGAAAAATGCTCGAGCATTTCAGCTCGAAGGACATTTCCGCTTTTATTTTCGGAGCTTATTTCGGCCTCATCTTCCAGAAGTTTATGAACAATGAAACTTTCGATGATCCGGCTGAAACAAACGATAAAATACAAAAATTAATTAAATTTTTCAAGAATCAGGAGGAACAACAATGAGCAACGGTTACGCAATCAGCAACTGGCAGGACGCAAAGACCATCTATGCTAAGCTTGCCAAACTCACATCTCAGCCTATTTACAGTGTTTCAGACGATGAACTCAAGAGAGTACTCGAGCACTTCGAAACAAAGTGCGCAAAATCCAAGGAAATCACCACAGAAGCTAAGAAGTACATTCCCGGCGGCGTTCAGCACAACCTCGCCTTCAACTATCCCTTCCCCATCTGCGTAACAAAGGCAGAGGGCGCATACCTCTACGACCTTGACGGAAACCAGTACATTGACTTCCTCCAGGCAGGCGGTCCCACAATCCTCGGTTCAAACTACGAGCCGGTTCGTGAGAAGGTTATGGAGCTTCTCAACACCTGCGGCCCCGTAACAGGTCTTTTCCACGAGGGTGAGCTTCTTCTTGCAAAAGAAATCAACAAGCATATGCCCAACGTAGAAATGTTCCGTATGCTCGGTTCAGGTACAGAATCCGTTATGGCTGCTATCCGTGTAGCACGTAACGCAACCAAGGCAAAGAGAATCATTAAGGTCGGGGGCGCATACCACGGCTGGTCCGATCAGATGGTATACGGTCTCAAAATTCCGGGCAGCCGTCAGTTCCTTGAGTCACACGGTATCCCCAGCGGTTCATACAGCACAACAGACGAGGTCAGACCCAACGACCTTCACATGCTCGAAAAGATGCTTAAGCTCAACAAGATGCGCGGCGGCACAGCAGCAGTTATCGTTGAGCCTGTCGGCCCCGAAAGCGGCACACGTCCCATCGACAAAGATTATAACAAGGGCGTTCGCGAGCTTTGCAACAAGTACGGCTGTCTGTTTATCTTCGACGAAGTTGTTACAGGTTTCCGCGTAGGTCTCGGCGGTGCTCAGGGCTACTTCGACGTTGTTCCGGACCTTACAATCTTCGGTAAGGTTGTTGCAGGCGGTTATCCGTCAGCAGGTGGTGTCGGCGGTAAGAAGGAATTTGTCAGCGGTATGGCAGCAGGTGTCGGCACAATGATGAAGCGTGCATACGTCGGCGGTACACTTGCAGCTAACCCGCTTTCATCCTATGCAGGTTACTGTGCAATTCAGGAAATTGAGAAGACTGACGCTTGCGTTAAGGCAGGTCAGGCCGGTGACAGACTCACAGCAGGTCTCCAGAACCTTGTTGATAAGTATTCTCTTCCCTACGTTGTTTACAACCAGGGCTCAATCGTTCACCTCGAGTGCACAGGCGCAATGAGCTACGACTTCAGCTCAATGAATCTTCTCGGTTCTGTTCTTCCCCTCCTCAAGGCAAAGCCCGAAATGCTTCGCCGCAAGGTTGCAATGGAGGAAATGGGCGCAGCATACATGGCACACGGTATCGTTACCCTTGCAGGCAGCCGTCTTTACACCTCACTTGCTGACACAGACGAGGTTATCGACGATGCACTCAACAGATTTGAGGACGTATTCAAGAACGTCAGAATCTGCACAAGAAACCTTGACAAATAATCAAACCTCGAATCAGACAAGGCAGAGTAAAATCTGCCTTGTTTTTTTATTTTACGCAGTATATAACGTCTCATCCGACTTGACAAAAGCTTGCTTGAAAAGTATATTTTAATTATCAACACTCAAGGAGAAGTAGCTATGAAAAAGTTTATCAGCGCCGTGCTTTGCGTTACTCTGTGCCTGTCTTTTGCATTCGGCACGTCTGCAATGGGTCCGCAAGGAATCGGTGAGGATTTCACGTCATTTTTTGAAAATATTAAGCGATTTTTCTCAATCATAGCGGGTGACATAGCCGATTTCTTTGAAGGCGGCTACACAGACGTAAATATAAACAATTTCACGCAGGAAGGCTTTGATATGCCCGGACTCGACAGCGGTTTTGTACCGCAGGGACTGTGTTATAACGAGGCCTACGGTGTTTACCTCATCAGCGGTTACACAGACAGCGGCAATTCAAGAATTTACGCTGTAAACAAAACCGGCGGCGAGACAAAGGAAATTATACTCAAGGACTTCACAGCCCACGCAGGCGGTATAGCCTCTCACGGCAACGACGTATGGGTCGCTTCGGGAGGTAACGCAGAAAAAGGCGGTTATCTCTACCACCTCGATACGGAAAAAATAATGAACGTATCCGAAAGTGCCGAGCTGGAGTTTGACAGCAAGTATCAGACACAGGTAAAAGGTTCATTCCTCGGCTGCTCAGGTGATATGATATGGGTAGGCGAATTTTACACAAACAGCGGCGGCTATGACGTTAATCCCGATCACGCACTCGGTAAAAATCACGCCCGAGCTTGCGGATATAAAATCAGCAACGGCGCGCTTGAGCTTACCGCGATGATGTCCATACCTGACGAAGTGCAGGGAATTACAGTCTTACCCGACAACAGCGTTGCGTTCAGCATCTCTTACGGCAGATACAACGATTCTACCCTTGAAATCTTTTCGCCGTACACAGAGCTTGAACGCTCAACAGTAACGGTCGACGGCAAAGAAATTCCGCTCTACAACTGCCAAAAAGCGGACAGAACAGCAAAAATTGAAATGCCGTCACTTATGCAGGGTATCGAATATACAGACGGCAAGCTCTGTGTAATTTACGAATCGGGTGCTCAAAAGTATTCATTGGCAAAACAGGTAATCACAACCTCACAGATTATTGATATGGAAGCTCTGTCACAGGAGCTCAACTGACTTCACGGATGGTGTAAAATATGAAAAAAACAATCAGCTTTTTAATGGCACTCGTAATTATCTGCACGTCGTGCCTTTGCTTTGCTCAGGCATATAATTTTGACGACCTTGACGGCGATGTATCCGAATACCCCGTTATCATTGTGCCGGGCTACGGCGGTGCAGGTCTGTTTACCGAGGACGGAACGCAGGTCTGGGGTCCCAATATAGGCAATATGGCACTCGGCTTGCTCGATAACATTGCAAAGACCGGTCGGGCACTCGGTGAATTTATGCTCGGTGATGCTCAGCTTCTCGGCGAGGTTATCGGTGAACAGGTGGTAAAAGAGCTTGGTGTGCTCCGCTGTAACGATGACGGCACAAGCGCATATCCGCTAAGCCCCATCTCCGTAGATGCGGCTGAAACAAACACCTCCGCCCTGAATGAAAGATTCCCCGACGGTGCAAATACCTATGAGCTTGAAATCCAGACGGAGCTGAAGAAATATCTTGATCCGTCACACATTTACAACTTTACGTGCGATTTCAGAATGGGTGCCGAATATAACGCCAATATGCTCCGCGACTATATCGACAGCGTGCTCGAGCACAGCGGTGCAGAAAAAGTCAACATATATTCGCTCAGCCACGGCGGCCAAATAACCGCAACTTATCTCACGCTTTACGGTGATGACAACAAGGTTGACAACGTAATTATGACATCGCCCGCAATAGGAGGCGCAGGCATTGCCTATGACCCGTTTGCAGGAGAAATTGATTTTGACGAAGAAACCCTCATCAGATTTATTGAACAGGGCGTTATGATGGAGGAAGACATAAACTGGCTTCTCAAAGCAAACCAGCTCGGAATCCTCGACGATATTCTCTACGCGGTAAAGCCTTACTTCTTTGAGGTTATGGGCAATTGGGGCAGTATATGGGACTTTATGCCGATTGAAAACTACGAGGATGCAAAAGAACTTCTCCTCGACGAAACAAAGCACGCAGGTCTTATTGAAAAAACAGACCGCTTCCACTACGAAATATTCCCCTTAATCGGTGAAAGACTGCGCTACCTGAGAGAAGAATACTCGATGAATATATCAATTATCGCAGGCTACGGCAACCGCATAATTTCGGGTATGAACGAAGATTCCGACTCCATAATCACCCTGTCAAGCGCAACAGGCGCAACGACACCGCCCTTCGGTATGCGTTTTGCAGACGGATACGTTCAGAGAAACAGTTGCGACGGCAAATACAAACTCTCGCCCGATATGACGGTTGATGCTTCAACGGCATACCTGCCCGATAACACCTGGTTCGTAAAAGGTATGTTCCACGCATTCGTTGTGTTTGACGATTACACAATGGAGCTTGTAATGAAACTGCTGTTGACAGATGAAATAACCGACGTTTATTCAGACGAAAACTTCCCCCAGTTCCGCGATTCGTCAAGCCTCTGCCACACAGTATGGGCACATTTTGACAACAACCCCTCAGGTTATATCAACAGCGAATCAAAGTCGCTTATTGTCACTAACGTATGTGCCGATTCAAGCGTAAACGTTACTGCCGTAGTATGCAAAGGGCTTGATATACGATTCAACGTTGACCCGACAGTAAAGCTCGCACCCGGCGAAAGCGTTGAAATCAGCTTTGAAGGCGAAATTCCTCAGCTCAGCGGCAAGCAGGTTGACATAACAGTCTACTACCTTACCGATACGCTCACACCGGCAGGATACAGAACGCAGGGATATACCGTGCTCAACGGCGAGAAAGTAGAAACAGGCACAGATAATATCACCACAGCAGGCAACTCTGTAATCAGCGGAATATTTGCAGATTTGCTCAAGTCAGTAGGTCTGTATGAGCTTGTGACAATGATTATCGAAGTATTGATGTTCACCTTCTCAGCAATTACGGCACACTAAACCAAACAAACCGACTAAGCACCACGCCGCTGAATCGGCATTTATAAAGCATTGCCTGTATTTTCAGGCACAACTGTGAGCATTATGTCTTTAAGTTATGTAAAGCAGTATAGCTTTACAGGAGGATGTATTTATGATAGAAATTTTCGCATCAAACATACCCGCCGCGGTTGCGGTGGCGGGTCTTGTCTGCTACTTCTTCGGAATGGCTGTTGTGTTCATCACAAGCCCGCTCAAAAACGCAGAAAAATTTTCCGTAAAGCCGGTAGATAACGCAGGCAAAACCGAAATCAGAGTATACTACGGCGGCATCTCATTTGCTCTTGGCGCATTCCTGCTTTTCCTTACAATTGCGCTTAAAACTCCCGTTTATTCGCTGATTGGCGGTCTGTTTTTTGCAACAACAGTTTTCATTACAAGAACAATTTTCCTCTTTGTGGACAAGGGCTGGAAATGCCCGTACACAAAGCTTGCAATTCCCGCTGAGGCAGCTTTTGTAGTTGCGCTCTGGGTATGCTTTATTCTTTCAAAAGTGCTCTACTAAAACGAGCAAAACGCCAGTGTGTAAAGCATTTCTGCTTTACGCACTTTTTTTATTCAACAAAAAACAGACGGATATTTTGTGCAGTATTTCAGAGTGCTAAAGCTTGACCTTACAAGAAGAATTGTTGTATATTAATTCTAATAAGTACAGAAAGGATGCGATACACTATGAAAATCACTTTTATGGGTGCGGGCAGCACCGTTTTTGCAAGAAACGTTCTCGGCGACTGTATGTGTACGGAGAGTCTTTGCGAATCCGAAATCGCTCTTTACGATATTGACAAGCAGCGTCTTGAAGATTCCGAAATAATCCTCAGCGCAATTAACAAAAACGTCAACGGCGGTAAGGCAAAAATCAAAACTTACCTCGGCGTTGAAAACCGAAAAGATGCACTCAGAGGTGCTGACTTTGTTGTTAATGCAATTCAGGTCGGTCTGTATGACCCCTGCACAATAACTGACTTTGAAATCCCCAAGAAATACGGCCTTCGCCAGACAATTGCCGACACACTCGGCATCGGCGGAATTATGCGCGGACTTCGCACAATTCCCGTGCTTGAGGATTTTGCACGTGATATGCAGGAGGTTTGCCCCGATGCGTGGTTCCTCAACTACACAAATCCCATGGCAATCCTTACCGGCTATATGACTCGCTACACAGGCATCAAAACCGTCGGTCTTTGCCACTCTGTTCAGTCCTGCTCCAAAGACCTGCTCAATCACGTCGGTATGGATGATAAGATTGATGGCAGATACGATAAAATTGCAGGTATCAACCACATGGCTTGGCTGCTTGAGATTCACGACAAGGACGGTAACGACCTCTACCCCGAAATCAGACGCAGAGCCGCAGAAATCAATGCTGCCGCCCTCGCATCCTCCGACCCCGAAAAGAAGCACGGCGATATGGTAAGATTCGAGTATATCAAGCGTCTCGGCTACTACTGCACAGAATCAAGCGAGGATAACTCGGAATACAATATGTTCTTTATCAAAGATAAGTATCCGAATCTCATCGCAGACTACAACATTCCGCTCGACGAGTATCCGCGCCGCTGTATAAACCAAATTGAGCGCTGGGCAAAAGAAAAGGCAGAAATTCTCGATAACGGTAACGTAACGCACACACGTTCACACGAATATGCTTCCTACATAATGGAATCCATCGTAACAAACAAGCCTTACAAAATCGGCGGCAACGTACTCAACACAGGTCTTATCGACAACCTTCCCGCAGATGCTTGCGTTGAAGTACCCTGCCTTATTGATTCAAGCGGTGTAACACCTTGCCACATAGGCAAACTTCCCGTACAGCTTGCCGCAATGAATATGACAAATATCAACCCGCAGCTTCTTACAATTGAAGCAGCCGTTACAAAGAAGAAAGACCATATTTACCAGGCTGCAATGCTTGATCCGCACACAGCTTCAGAGCTGAGCATTGACGACATTGTAAAGATGGTAGACGAGCTTATCGAAGTTCACGGCGACTGGATGCCCAAGTATCATTAAGGAGTTAAATTTATGGTTTCGGTATTTAAAATAATATCTGCCGTTTTTATGGCAATAACAACGCTTCTGGCGTTCCCCTTTGCGGGTAACATTTCGGCTGATTTTGCTCCGAAAGATGAAGAAAACGTCAGGCTCACCTTCGCCACAATGTCCGACACGCATATAAAGGATTCCGCAACACGTGCATTTATGCTTGAGCTCGGACTTTCGGATATGCAGGAGGCTGATTATCCGCTCGACGCACTTGTCCACGCAGGTGACATAACCGACCACGCATACGAGGAAGAGTGGCAGAAAACAGCCGACGTATTTGCAAAGTACTCGCCTGCAAAAAACATAATTCTTGCAGTTGGCAACCACGACACGTGGGGCAGCGATGAAGATGACAGATTCCCCGAATCGGCAGAGCGCTTCACAAGATTCGGCAGTGAGATTATGGGCAGAGAAATCGACAAGGTTTATTACTCAACAAAGGTAAACGGCTACACCTTCGTTGTAATGAGCAGTGAAGATGACGGCACGGATGCCTACGTCAGCGACGAGCAACTCGAATGGCTTGATGCAACACTTGCCGAAGCTTCAAAGGACAATCTGCCTATTTTCCTTGTTTTCCATCAGCCGCTCAACCAAAGTCACGGGCTTCCTCTGACTTGGGGCGATGACGAGCCCGAACCTATGGACGGCGGTATCGGCACAGAGTCTGATAAGGTTGAAGCTATTCTCCGTAAATACAAGAACATTTTCTATATCAGCGGCCATCTTCACAACGGTCTGGGCGACAAATACACGTCGGATGCCTGGGGCTATAAGAGCGTTGAAACAAACGGAAACATAACCTCAATCAATCTCCCCTGCTATATGTATCTCACATACAGAGGTCAGGTTATGAGCGGTCTCGGCTTCGTATTTGAAGTTTATGACGATGAGGTTGTTATACGCGCACGCAGCTATTCAAGCAACGTATGGTACACTGCTTACGATTATACGGTTGAATTAACCTGAGGAAATTACAAAAGGGATCTCTTCTGCGGAAGAGGTCCCTTTTTTCAAATAAACGTCAAGCCGCTTTACATATCCTTCGGCTTATGTTAAAATCTTTCACGGTGATTAATTTGATAAGAACACTTACTTACACCGTACCTGAAGAATATGACGGCGAAAAAGTAAATATATTTCTGCGAAGCGGCATAGGTCTTTCATACCGTATGGTGCGCTCACTCAAGCAGATACGAGGCTCTATGCTCCTCAACGGCGAGCCCATACGCACGATTGACCCTCTCACGGCAGGCGCTGTGCTGACGCTTAATCTGCCGCAGGATGAGAGCACTGCCGAGCCGCAACAGGCGGATTTCAGCGTAATTTACGAAGACGATGACATACTTGTAATCAATAAACCCGCAGGTCTTGCAATGCACCCTACGCACAATCATCAAGGTGACACCCTTGCAAACGCCGTGGCATACTACCTCACCTCAAAGGGAAGAAACGCAGTATTTCGCGTTGCAGGCAGGCTTGACAAGGGCACATCGGGAATAGTGGTATGTGCGCTCCACAAAATGGCAGCCGCAAAGCTGAACTCAAGCTGTACAAAAACGTACATCGCAATCGTCGAAGGCAGCTACGAGGGCAGCGGCACAATCAACGCGCCCATCATCCGACCCGACCCGATGAAAACACTGCGAGCTGTTGGCGAAGGCGGTGAAGAAGCAATCACCCACTGGACAGCACTCGGGCAACGCGACGGACTGACAACAATGGAAATCACGCTTGAAACAGGCCGCACGCACCAGATAAGAGTGCATTTCGCTTCGCTCGGCACACCGCTCGCAGGTGATGATATGTACGGCGGACATACCGATAAAATTACCCGTCACGCACTTCACTGCGCTTCACTCAGGCTCACTCACCCGATAAGCGGTGAGGATATGGTTTTCAACGCACCGTTACCTGAGGATATGAGCAAAATACGAAACTGATACACGCATTGAAAAAACAACTTCCGATTTTATAATGAACACTTCAGAGCAGATGCAAGAATTGCTTTTCACGGATGTTTTAAACAAAAAACAGCACGAAGAAATTTGCCCGCACGTTGCAAGGCATTATTTCTTCGTGCATTTTTTATCAGAACTTTATAACTTCATTTTTAGCTGACGATTCAAAAATCGCCTCAATAAGCTTGATGAGTTTTCGCTGTTGGTCGTGAGTTACGTTGGGAGATTTGCCGTTGAGAAGTGCATCACAGATATCGAGATAATAGGCGTCCCATTCATCCTTACCGTCAGGCAAGGGGAAGCTTTTGATGCTGTCCTTATCCCTGGGCGCCATTGTTTTTGTAAGACCTACGCCCGCTTTTATCGGCACTGCATCAAGGTTTTCCCAATTCTCAACCATAACAATTTCGCCGTTTCCGTTCCAATCTTTGATAATTGCCGTGCCGTTTTCACCGCAGACGTACCACAAAGGAAGCTCGATGAAATTATTAGTCATAACCTCAATCTGCCAGCTTGTGCCGCCTTCAAATTTGACAATTGCCTTGAAGCCGTCATCACATTCCTCATTGGTAATATTAGTGCACTCAGCATATACGGAAATCATCTTGCGCTCTCCCATAAGAGTGAGCATTTGGTCAAGCAGATGTACGCCCCAGTCAAGCACCATACCGCCGCCGTGAGCTTTTTCACTGCGCCATCCCGTCGGGATACCGCGTGAACCGTGAACACGGTGTTCAAAACAATGGATTTTGCCGAGCGTATTATTCTCATACAAATGTTTGATACGCTGAAAGTCGCCGTCCCATCGTCTGTTCTGATGAACCGTGAACATCTTGCCCGTTTCGTTTGCAACGGCAATCATTTCTTCGAGATCTTCACTCGTCATCGTTACGGGCTTTTCACATATAACATGTTTTCCTGCCCTAAGCGCATCAATTACGATTTCTTTGTGCACCTCGTTAGGCGTCGCAACAGTTACAAGCTCGACCCTTTCGTCTGCAAGAAGCTCTTCACGGCCGGCATAACTGTGCACGCCCTCCTGCTCTCCTTTTGCCTGAACAGTGGGGTCAATATCGTAAAAACCGATAAATTCGAGCGTATCTATACTGTCACAACGTTTTGCATGGAAGTGACCCATACCACCATAGCCTATTACGGCATGACCAATTTTTTTACCCATAACAATTACCTTCTTAACTAGTGAATAACCAACTGAAATACTGCAAAGAGATTATACCCACCACATCGTACAAGGCTCTTCCTTGATAACGGCGCGCTTGAGCATATCGATAGCCTTTGTAAAGCCCTCGTTCTGGCTCATAAGCGAATCCTCATGTTCAATGCTGATTGCATAATCATAGCCTATCATACGAAGGTTGGAAATAATATCTTTCCAATATGTTTCATCGTTTCCGTAGCCGACGGAGCGGAATACCCAGGAACGATTTATTTCATCGGAGTAGGGTTTTACGTCGAGAACACCGTTTACGGCAGTGTTATACTTATCAACCTTTGTATCCTTTGCGTGGAAGTGGAAGATAGCGCCCTTGAGTGCACGGATTGCGGCAACAGGCTCTATACCCTGCCAGATGAGGTGGCTGGGGTCAAAGTTTGCACCGATTTCGGGACCGACGGCAGCGCGGAGCTTGAGCAGGCTTTCAGGGTTGTAGACGCAGAAGCCGGGATGCATTTCAAGAGCAATCTTATCAACACCGTGTGCTTTTGAGAAAGCAACAAGCTCTTTCCAATAGGGAATAAGAACTTCATTCCACTGCCACTCAAGAATTTCGCCAAACTCATTCGGCCACGGACAGGTTACCCAGTTGGGATACTTCGAGGTTTCACAGTCACCCGGGCAACCGGAGAAAGTATTTATCTGATGTACGTCAAGCTTTTCTGCAAGAAGAATTGTCTTGCGGATTGCATCGTCAAACTCTTTTGCAACAGCTTTGTCGGGATGCACGGGGTTGCCGTGGCAGCTGAGTGCACTGATTTCAACGTTATACTTTTTGAGAAGAGCCTTGAACTCTTCAAGCTTGGCATCATCGTTGAGAAGAACGTCGGGGTTTGCGTGAGCATCGCCGGGGTATCCGCCGCAGCCGATTTCCACCATCTCAATGCCCTTTGATACGAAATATTCGAGTGCCTCCTCAAGCGGAAGATTGCCGAGAAGATTTGTGATTACACCTATTTTCATCCGTATATCCTCCTTATCAGCCGATAAGTGTCTTAAGATAATTCATGCTGCGCTGGATATCCTCAAGGCCGTTCGGTACGGGATCGTCGTTCTCAACAACAATCCACTCAATGCCTGCATCATTAACGGCTCTGATAACGGCAGCAACATCACAGTCACCTTCGCCGAGAGCTCTGGGCTTGCGATCAACACCGTCTTTTGCGTGAATAAGGCAAATCTTATCTTTGTTAGCTGTTATGTAGTTATAATTGTCAATACCTGCGCAGTGGCTCCAGTAAGTATCGAGCTCAAGCTTTGTATAATCGGCAAAAATTTCCATTGCTGTTTTGCCGTTTTCGAGAGTAGTGAACTCCTCTGTATGGTTGTGATAATAAGTAGGCACACCGAGCTTTTCTGAGCCGTAAGCAAGAGCCTTGGCAGCATACTCACAGTCTTCAACCGTATCGTGAGCTGCACCGCCTACGCCGCAATGAAGACAACCGAGAACCTTGTTGTACTCAACCGTCTTTTCGATATTTTCGGGAAGAAAATCTGCAATGCCCATATGTGTACCTACGGGAACAAGACCAAGCTCATCAAGTTTTGCTCTGATGTCTTTTGCCGCAACACCGTGGTAGCCTGCGAATTCAACACCTTCATATCCCATAGCCTTTATTTCTTCAAGGCAACGGAATAAATCTTCACCGTTTTTTATGCAATCACGAACGCTGTAAAGCTGAACTGCTATTTTCATATTTTGTCACCTATCCTTTTAAAAATCAGTCATTATTGAGATATACGGGAGCACCTGTCTTTGCAGATTCGTATATAGCTTCAAGAATCTGCGTTACAACAAGCGCCTGCTCAGGCTTTGTCATAACCTCTGTGTCGTTGAGAACCGCGTTATACCACAAACGGCATTCAACGTCCTTCGGGTCAGGGTGTCTGTCACCCTCATAGAAAGCAACGCCGCCCGCATCAAAACTGGGTTGTTCGATAACCTGTCTGCCGTATTTGACGTAGTTGAAACGCAGTGTTTCATCGGGACCGTTGAAATCGGCGCCGCCCTTATCACCGCAGAGCATACATACAGCCTCTCTCGGGTCTGCAACATTTAGCGCCCAAGATGATTCAAGCGTAATTGTGGCACCGTTTTCCATAACAATAAAACCGAATGCCGAATCTTCAACGGTAAACTTTTCGGGGTCCCAATCGCCCCAGGAGTTTGCAGCCCTCTTTTGGTCACCGAGCTTTTTGAAAGTTGTGCCGACAACCATCTTGGGCTTGTAGTTGTTCATCATATAGAGTGTAAGGTCGAGAGCGTGAGTGCCTATATCGATAAGCGGGCCGCCGCCCTGCTCATACTCGTTGAGGAAAACGCCCCAAGTAGGAACGGCACGACGGCGAAGAGCAATAGCCTTAGCGTAGTAAATATCACCGAGATCGCCGTTGTCGCAAGCCTCCTTAAGGTAGATGGACTCATCACGCCAACGCTGCTGATAACCGATTGTGAGTTTCTTGCCCGTACGCTTTGCAGCCTCGCACATTGCCTTGGCTTCTGCATAAGTCTTTGCCATAGGCTTTTCACACATAACGTGCTTACCCGCCTCAAGCGAGTCTATTGTTATGAAGCTGTGTGAACGGTTAGGTGTGCAAACGTGGACAACGTCAATGCTTTCGTCCTTGAGAAGCTCTTTGTAGTCCTCATAAACCTTAGCACCCTCAACACCGTATTTTTTTGCAGCCTCTTCAGCTTTTTCGACGACAATATCGCAAAAAGCGACCATTTCAGCCTCTTTGATTTTTTTGATGGCGGGCATATGTTTGCCGTTTGCAATACCACCGCAGCCGATGATACCGACTCTGAGTTTTTCAGCCATAAAACTATCTCCTTTTTCACTGAGTATACCTTTAAAAAGGCATCGGTTTTCAACTCTAATTATATATAAACACTCAACAAAATCAACAGTTAAATCTGTTAAATATTTATGAAAAATATTATATAAAATAAACAAAAACTCAATTTTCTCCGTCAAAAACTTGAAATAACTTCCGAAATGGAATATAATTCTCTAAACCTTACATTTTAGGAGAAATACAGCTATGCAAAGTACAAAACCACTCAGAGGCTCAACCCCTCAGCCTGATCATATTATGATAAGTATCTTCGACGATGCAAAAACTTCTATGGCAGTCACCTGGCGCACAAGCACAGACGTCCAAAACGGCTACGTAGAATACCGCGAGGACGGCACAGACGCAATTATGCGTACAGATGCCCGGACAGAAGTATTCAAAAGCGACATTGATGTAAGCAATATCTTCTGGGCACATCTTGAAGGACTTAAGCCCGGCACAAAATACTATTATACCTGCGGTGACGACAGCCATCGCAGCGGTGAATTTTTCTTCACAACTCAGCCGGAAGGTCTGACAAAATTCAAATTCCTCTGCGTATCTGACCAGCAGAAGGGCGAGCCGTTTGACGAACCCGATTATTCATATTTCAATTCACTTATCAAGCGTTATCTCAAGGAGCATCCCGACACTGCATTCATCCTCACCGCAGGCGACAACACGGACTGCGGCCAGCACGAGCAGCAGTGGAACGGCGCTTTCCTCGGTTGGGAAGGCATTGCAGAGTACGTGCCTGTTATGTTCACCGAGGGCAACCACGATACAAGAGGATTCAAGGATTACCGCCACAGCATCGGCAGATACTATTCCGAGCCGGCAGAGTTTTTCTGTACTCAGCTCAAAGGCAGTTACCCCTACAACGGCCCCGAAGGCTGGAAGACAGAAAACTATGCCTTTGACTACGGCAACGTACACTTCACAGTGCTCGGCGTAAACGGTCCCGAAGACGTCAACGCCTGGCTCAAGGCAGACCTTGAAAAATGCGAAGCAGACTGGAAAATCGGCACTTATCACTTCCCCGTATGCTATACGGGAAGCGACTGTCAGAACTATGACTGCTACCCCGTTATGACAGAAAGTATGGAAATGCTCGACCTTCTCTTCTCCGGTCACGAGCACAGCTTCGGACGCAGTTTCCCCCGCAAGAACGAAGAACTTTTCGAGCAGCCTTCCAAGGGTATGATAAACTATGTACTCGGCAATTCAAACCGCAACCCTCCCGGCACACGCTCACTCAGTAAGGTATGGCACACCGCATTCTATCCGATGGAGGACAAAACCTCTATGATTGCGGTTGCAGAGGTTGACGGCAAGAAGCTGACGATTACCGCAACACTTGAAGACGGCAGAATTGCAGACCGCTGTGTCATCGATAAAGAGCGTGACGTTATCGAGCCGTATGCGCTTGCTCCGTATTTCAACCGCACAAGAATGATGTATAAGGGTGCCGACCTCGGCCTTTGCCAGTATCAGACAACCTGCGAAAACGTTGACGGTGTATGGTACGGCTGCCTGAGTGTACTTTTCACCTATTTTGGCGGACGTGTTGAAAAAACCGAAAATCAGGTTTATCTTGAGGGCTACGGCCATTGGGCACGCTTCACGCAGGACAGCAAAACCGTTGAAACAGACAGGGGCACGGTTGAGCTTGAAAACGCAGTATTCCGCAACGAGGAAAAGAGAAATCAGCTCTACATCCCGTTGGATGCCGTAAAACTGTTTGATATGCGTTGGGCATACGCAAAACGAAACAACTTCATTCTCGTCGAGCACGAGAGCGAAGAAAAGCCGATAACCGTCCAGCCGTAATAAAAACTAAAAAAATGTCGTTCCGCGCGCTGTTACGGAATGACATTTTTTGTTTATGATATTGATTAAAGCAGTACTTTGTAGTAAAATATCGTTAAAACCAATCAGACTTCAAGGAGAAAAATTATGGAACAGAAATTAGTTGTAGGCAATATCGGTATGATGTTCGGTATGGCTCACGTCGAAGGTGCGCTTCATTACGGTGCCGAGGTTGCCGCAATTTGCGACCTCAACGAAAAGACACTTCGTGCAGCAGGCGAAAAATATAACATTCCCGTTGAAAAGCAGTTCACGGACTATCACGACCTGCTCAACAACGAAAGAATCAACGTTATCTCCGTTGCAATCCCCGACCAGCAGCACAAAAAGGTTGCTATCGAATGCCTTCGTGCAGGCAAACACGTTCTTTGCGAAAAGCCCCTTGCACTCACAAGAGAGGACATCGAGGACATCGTAAGAGCCGCAGAAGAATCAGACCGCAAATTTATGGTCGGTCAGATTTGCCGCTTCACTCCCTCGTTCGCCAAGACAAAAGAGCTTATCGAAAACGGCACACTCGGCGAAATTTACTTTGTTGAGTCAGAGTATGCACACGACTATATGAACATAGTAAAGCCCGATGAGAACGGTGTTCTTCATTGGAGAGCAGACCCCAACCGTCACGGTGTTATCGGCGGCGGATGCCACGCTGTTGACCTTCTCCGTTGGCTTGCAGGTGACCCCATTGAGGTATTTGCTTACGGCACACACAAGCTTCTTCCCGAGGTAAATTACGACGATGCAACAGTTGCACTTCTCAAATTCTCAGACGATTTGATGGGCAAGGTTTTTGTTTCAACAGGTTGTAAGCGCGACTACACAATGCGCACCGTAATTTACGGCACAAAGGGCACAATCATCTGCGACAACACATCACCCACAATGCAGCTCTTTGTTGCAGGTGAGGACGGAATGGCACACGACCCCGAGATAATCGAGCTTGAAATCAACAACCACAACTATGACAAAGAGTTCGAAGTATTTGCAGATGCAATCCTCAACGACACTCCCGTTGCAACAGATGCACGAGAAGGTGCAAAGACGGTTGCTGTTTGCCACGCAATTGTTGAATCCTCAACAACAGGTAAAATTGTAAAGCCCAACTACGAATTCTGAAAATAATAAACGAACACCCCGTACAGTGAACTGAACAGGTCCAGTAAAAACGGACAATAGACAAAAGCCCCCTATTGTAGGATAATACTACAGTAGGGGGTATTGTTATGCCAGTGCTCTGACAACCATATAAACCGCAAACGAAATAACGGCCTGAATTATATTCAAACGGTAAATTGTCTGAGTGTTTGACCACTCTTTATTCTTTCTGAAATGGTCGTGAAGAGGAGTGCGGATATTCTTGAGGATTTTAATCTTGAGGAATCTTGTAACGGAAACCTTGAAAATACCGATAAGACCGTCCAAAAGAAGAATGAAGCAAAGCGGAATTGCAAGAAGAATGTTGCCTGACTTGAGCACGATAATGCCGAGGAAAAGACCGATTGCTCTTGAGCCTGCATCGCCCATCATCATTGTGCTCGGCTCTGCATTGTACCAGAGGTATGCAATAATTGCAAAAATCATAATTGCGCCGAGAAGCTTTATCTCTCCGCCTGTGCCGAGGGCGCCGGCTCTAAGAAGAATAAATATAATCGAGTTCACCCAAAGTGAGCCGCAGAAACCGTCAATACCGTCTGAGCAGTTTGTTGCGTTAATCATCATCCAAAGGAATACGGTTGAAATTGCAAGGAAAACATACCAAGGAAGCTTCAGATCATAAAAACCGAGATCAACAGAGAGAAGATCCTGATTCTTCCACACAAATGCGCCCGAGGTAAGAAGACAGATAACAAGGTCAATTGCGCCTTTTTTGTATTCGCCCCACGGCACCTTTGACGCATCGTCAAGATAGCCCGAAAGCATACCGAGAAAGATAACCGCATAGTACATTTCAAGCTCAGTTGTGGGCTTGATAAATATAAGCGAAGACAGAATAAACACAATTATAAAAACAATACCTGCGCCGCGCTGTTTGCCCTTTGAAAGCTTGCCGTTGAAAGCAAAATCGCGTCCGCCGTCAACGGGGAGCTTGCTTTTGAACAGTTTGAGCGAAAGTATTACCGCAACAAACGTAAATACAGCTGCAGCAGGCATAAGCCATTCAGGTTTTACAAACTCTAAAGATTCCAACATTTCAATTCACCTTTTCTCGTTATTTAGTCCGGTATCCTCAGCTGTTACTTATTTTGCTGAGATATTCTTTATCTTTTTTAGTCAGCTCAGCTTTTTCGAGCATATCGGGACGCTTTGCCGCCGTACGCTCAAGCTGTTTTTCGCGCTGCCATTTCTGTATGTTGGCATGGTGACCGCTGAGGAGCACGTCAGGCACTTTTTTGCCGTGCCACTCCTCAGGGCGCGTATACTGCGGATGCTCGAGTAGCGAAGCGAAATGGCTCTCATTCATAAAGCTTTCCTCGCTTGAAAGCACACCCGGCAACATACGACACACGCTGTCCGCAACAACAATTGCGGGCAATTCGCCGCCCGTAAGCACATAGTCACCTATTGAAATTTCTTCATCAACTATTTCTTCAAGCACACGCTCATCAATGCCTTCATAATGACCGCAAAGAAGCGCAATATTATCATATTCCAGAAGCTCAATTGCTTTTTGCTGTGTGAGCACACTGCCCTGCGGTGACATATAAATCAGATGAGGCTTTTTTCCCAGGTCTTCGCAAAGTGACTGATAACAGTCATACACGGGCTGAGCCTGCATAACCATACCGGAGCCGCCGCCGTAAGGCGAATCGTCAACCCTGCGGTGCTTGTCGAGCGTATATTTTCTTATATTGCGGCAATTGATTTCAACAAGACCTTTTTCCCTTGCCCTGCCGAGAATGCTCTCACTTACAACAGCCTCACACATTTCGGGAAAAAGCGTAAGTATATCAATCCTCATCGTCAAAAATCCCCTTGAGCGGTCTGATGTAAACCTTTTCGTTTTCTACATCGGTACTGATTACAACAGGCGGAATTACGGGCAGAAGATACTCCTTGCCGCTGTCGTCCGTAATGTGCCACACATCGTTGGCTCCCGTCTGGCTGACGTCGGTAAGAGTGCCCCAGATTTTGTTTTCATCATCGGCATCAACTGCCTTACAGCCGATAAGGTCCGCAATAAACCAGCTGCCTTCCGGAAGCTTTGCATCTTTACGTGCCATATAAATAATTTTGTTTCGCATTGCCGCAGCCTGTTCAACGGTATCTATACCTTCAAGCTTCATCAGCGCTATATTGCCGTGAGGACGTGACGCTGTAATTCTGACGGGCTTTTCACCCTTGTCATCAAAATATACCGTTTTGAAACAGCAAGCAAATTCGGGACTGTCACACCACGGATTGACGCGCACTTCGCCCTTTATTCCGTGGGTTGAAACAATCTGTCCGAGTTCAAGATAAGGTTTGAGCATAAAAGCCTCCGTAATTAACGTGTTGAAACACCAATAGCCCTATGACTTTTTTAGTTCCAAAAAAGCACATAGAGCACCGGTGTTCATTATTTGGGTTTTGAACCAATGAATCGAATTACTCGATTTCAACTGCGATTTTTTCGTTGTTGCGGGTCGCAGCAGCACGCATAACGGTGCGAATAGATTTGGCAATTCGGCCCTGTTTGCCGATAACTCTTCCCATATCATTCTCGCCGACGTGAAGGTGGTAAACCGTTACGCCCTCTTCGTTGGGCTCGTCAACAGTAACCGTTACTGCTGAAGGATCCTCAACAAGACCCTGCGCAATTGCGATCAAAAGCTCTGTCATTGCGGGCACCTCCGTAATTATTTTGCTGTATCTTATAAGAATCAGCCGATAACGCCTGACTTCTTAAGAATAGCCTTAACTGTATCTGTGGGCTGAGCGCCGTTTTTGATCCACTGCTGAGCCTTCTCAACATCAACCTTGATGTCAGCAGGGTTCTTTGTTGTGTCGTATGTGCCGATTTCCTCGATGAATCTGCCATCACGGGGATAACGAGAATCTGCAACTACGATACGATAGAACGGTGCTTTCTTTGCGCCCATACGGCGAAGTCTGATTTTTACTGCCATTTTTGTTTTCCTCCAAAAAATTGTTTTGCTTATAATGTAACAATATAAATTGTAATTACATCCGAAAGTTATTTATCTGCGCTTTTTGTTTTTTCTGAACGACTTGGACAGGCGCTTTCCGCCCTTGCCGCCGAATTGCTTGAACATCTTCTGCATCTGTTTGAACTGCGCAAGAAGACGGTTTACATCCTCAACCTGCATACCGCAACCTGCCGCAATACGGCGCTTACGGGAAGGATTGATTATGTCGGGATTCTCGCGTTCCTGAGGAGTCATTGAGAGAATGATTGCCTGAAGACGGTCAAACTGTCTTTCGTCAACCTCAACATCCTTTATCTGCTTGCTCAGACCGGGAACCATTGCAAGAGTATCCTTGATTGAACCCATCTTGCGAACCTGCTCAAACTGATCGAGAAGGTCGTTCATATCGAACTTATTCTTACGAAGCTTCTCTTCAAGCTCACGAGCCTTTTTCTCGTCTATTGCCTGCTCAGCTTTTTCGATAAGCGAGAGCATATCGCCCATACCGAGAATACGGGACGCCATACGGTCGGGATGGAAGACATCAAGGTCCTCAAGCTTTTCGCCGATACCGACAAACTTGATAGGTTTGCCCGTAACCGCTCTTGCCGAAAGAGCCGCACCGCCTCGCGTATCACCGTCGAGCTTGGTGAGAACAAGACCGTCGATTCCGAGAGCATCGTTAAAGCCGTTGGCAACCGTAACCGCATCCTGACCTGTCATTGAGTCAACAACAAGGAGAATTTCGTGCGGATGAGCGCTTGCCTTGACAGCTTTAAGCTCATTCATAAGTTCTTCGTCTATGTGAAGTCGGCCTGCCGTATCAAGGAAGACGTAGTCGTAGCCCTGATCCTTTGCAAGCTTGATTGCTTCCTGAGCAATAGTAACCGGATTGGTCTGACCCATCTCAAAAACAGGCACACCTGCCTGCTCACCGACAACCTGAAGCTGTTTGATAGCAGCAGGACGATAAATATCGCAGGCAACAAGAAGCGGACGATGACCCTTCTTCTTGAGAGAAAGAGCAATCTTTGCACTGTGTGTTGTTTTACCTGAACCCTGAAGACCGCACATCATAACAACAGTGGGCGGATGAGGTGCTCTGGTGAGATAAGTCTGAGTGCCGCCCATAAGTGCGGTAAGCTCTTCGTTGACGATTTTGATAACCATCTGCGAAGGTGTAAGGCTTTCCATAACCTGTGCACCGATGGCACGCTCAGTTACCGTGTTTGTGAAATCCTTGGCAACTTTAAAGTTGACGTCAGCCTCAAGGAGAGCAAGACGAACCTCACGCATTGCGTCGCGAACATCGTGTTCTGTAAGACTGCCTTTGCTTCTGAGGCGTTGAAACGCGGATTCAAGTCTGTCGGAAAGGCCCTCAAATGCCAAGAAAATACACTTCCTTTACTGTGGTTTATGTAGTAGGTAAATCAGTTTTCAACGAGAGTTGAAACAATTGCGCGGATACGGACAGATGCCTCATTAATCTCTCTTGAAAGACCAAAACGCATATTCTGCTCGTATATAAGGTTTGCGCATTCAACGATTTCGTCGAGACCCCTTTTCTGCTCCTCAAAACGAGCAACGAGTCCCAGCTTATTTTCCATGTCAAAGAGCTGAGCTTCCGCACGCTTGATAGCGTCACGCACGCCCTGCCTTGTAATGCCTTCGTTCTCAGCAATTTCTGAGAGAGAAAGGTCATCATTATAGTAATAATCCAAGAAGCTGCGCTGCTTCTCGGTCAGCATTTCGCCGTAAAAATCCAGCAAAACGGTGACACCGAGATTTTTAGCCAAAAGGATCTCCCCCTAACGTGTTTGTGTAAAGCATTTGTTCTTTACAAGCTGGTATTATACTAAAAAACTTCTGATGTGTCAAGGCTTTTAAAAGCACAAAAGAATGGCTGTTTTTTCACAAAACCTTGTGAAAAAAGCCAATAGTGTCGATTAGTTGTATTTGTCCGCGGAAGTTGACACAAAATAGAGTAAGTTGTACTTCAAAAAACTCAAAATAAATTTTTTAAAAAAATTTTGCAACAAATTTGCAAAGTATCGTTTACATTTTATTCACAAAAAAGACACCATTTATTATCAAACTATGACGAATTATATTGTAATATTAAACCACGGAGAACACTTCGGTTTTCCACTTTTTATTTTATTTTGATTTCTTCTTTTTGTTTCTTTTTCATTTACTCCTTCCTTTTGCGAACAGGCGAGCCAAACGGCTCGCCTGTTTGCATTTAACAGCACTGTTTCAACAATACTTTTGTATTCCTTATCCAAAAAACCGTACTGTGAAAATCAAAATTTCAAACTATATCTTCTTTTTTTGAACGGATTCGACAAATTTCTTCTTTTTTATTGATTTTTCAAAATTCTCCTTTATAATTATGTTACACACAAAAAGGGAGAATTTTTAATTATGTCTGCTAAAAAACAAAAAAACAAAAAAGCTAAAAGCAAAAGAGCAAAGAAAGCGCTTGGTACAATTGCCATAGTACTGGTTGCGTTTATTGCCGTCACAGTTGTTATCACATTAATCGGTAACAACGCAAACCTCAAAAAAGCCAACTCATTCGAAACAGTACAGATTGAAAACCAGCTTGTGCCCGAAAAAGACGAAAACGACAACTGGACTTTCACAACCGATCGGGAATTCAAGGTAATGCAGCTGACCGATATACATATAGGCGGCGGTTGGATGTCGCTCGGCAAAGATGCCAAAGCACTCAACGCTGTAGCGGCAATGGTTACAGCCGAAAAGCCCGACCTTGTTGTAATTACGGGTGACATTGCCTACCCTGTTCCGTTCCAGGCAGGCACGTTCAACAATCTTAGCGGTGCAAAAATATTTGCCTCACTGATGGAAAAGCTCGGCGTTTACTGGACGATAACGCTCGGCAACCACGATTCAGAGTCATACAGCTATTACAACCGCGAAAAAATATCGAATTTCTATGCAAACAGCGACTTTAAGTATTGCCTGTATCAGCCGGGTCCTGACGATGTTGACGGATACGGCAACCACGTAATAACCGTAAAAAACAGCAAGGGCGAAACCACTCAGGCTTTATTTATGCTCGACAGCCACGCTTACACAAAGGATGACCCGTTCGGTGTCAGATGGCTTTACGACAACGTACACGAAAACCAGGTTGTATGGTACGAAAACACACTCAAGCAAATCTGCGGCGATCAGCCGACCGACAGCGTAAAATCACTGATGTTTATGCATATCCCGCTCACAGAGCTGAAAGATGCGTGGTTTGAGTATGCTGACAACGGCAACAAGGACACTGAAAACGTGAAGCTTGTATATGGCGTTGCAGGCGAAAAAGACGAAATAGTATACTGCGGTGTCGGTGACGATAACCTGTTTGAAACAATGCTCGAGCTTGGCTCAACCAAAGGTGTATTCTTCGGACACGACCACAAAAACAACTTTGCCGCTAACTACAAAGGCATTCAGCTCAGTTACAGTTACAGTGTCGACTACCTTGCGTACATCGGAATTTCAAAAGAGGGTGCACAGCGTGGCTGCACTGTAATCAATATCAAGCCGGACGGCACGTTCACGTCAAGACTTGAAAACTACTACCAGGACAAATACGTCACGCGTTATGAAAAAGAACCTGTAACAATGCAGGAAGTCGTATACGAATAAAACATTTGAGCGGTTTCACAATACGGAACCGCTCTTTTTATTTACTTTATATATTGTTATATTCACATTTATTTGATATAATTGAAGTTAGAGTCAATCTCGAAGGGAGCTTTAGTAAAAATGAAAAAAACTTATTGGTACAAGGACGTAGTCTGCTATCAAATCTGGCCCCGTTCATTCTGCGACGGTAACGGCGACGGCATAGGAGACCTTGAAGGTGTTCTTTCAAAACTCGATTATCTTAAAGAATTAGGCATTACGTGCATCTGGTTCTCACCGCTTTACTGCTCACCGAATGCTGACTTCGGATATGACATTTCCGATTACAGAAACATTTCTCCCGATTACGGTGACAACGAACTTTTCAAGAAAGTTCTTGATGAGGCGCACAAGCGCGGCATAAAAGTTATAATGGATCTTGTTGTCAACCACTCATCAGACGAACACGAATGGTTCAAGCAGGGTATTGACAAAAACAGCAAGTATCACGACTATTACATCTGGCGTGACGGCAAGGGAAAGAAGCGTCCCAACAACTGGTCCTCACTTTTCGAGGGCAAAGCCTGGGAATATAACGAAGAGAACAATCAGTATTATCTTCACCTCTTCTCAAAGAAACAGCCCGACCTCAATATGGATAACCCTGCGGTACGTCAGGAAGTTAAGGACATTATGCGTTTCTGGCTCGATATGGGTGTTGACGGTTTTCGTGAGGACGTTATCACCTTCGTATCAAAGCGCGAAGGTCTGCCCAACGGCTTCCCCATCCCTCAGGCTTGCGGTATGGAGCATTATATGGACGGTCCGCATATTCACGAATATCTCAAAGAATTCCGCGAGGTACTCAACGAATATGATTGCTTTGTAGTTGGCGAAGCACCGATGATGACGCCGAAAAAAGCTCTCAAATACATCACCGAAGGCGACAATATGGAGCTTGATATGATGTTCCACTTCCAGCACATGGAAGCTGATTGCCTCTTCACGGACTTTATGGCTATGCCGTTCAGCCTCAAGAGGCTTAAGGGCGCATTCTCAAAGTGGCAGGAGGGCCTTTACGGCAAATCGTGGAATGCTCTCTATATGGAAAACCACGACCATCCCAGAATAATCTCCCGCTACGGCAGCGAAAAATACAGAAACGCAAGCGGCAAGACCATTGCAAACTCATATATGCTTCAGTGCGGCACCCCCTTCATCTATCAGGGTCAGGAAATCGGCATGGTAAACATCCATCTTCCCACCGTCGAAGAGTATCAGGACGTTTTTGCAATCAACAACCGTAAGACACTCAAAATGCTTGGTTTCTCCGACGAGAAGGTTGAGCAGCGTCTTAAAACCGCAAGCCGCGGTAACGCACGTACTCCCGTACAGTGGGATGACAGCGAAAACGCAGGCTTCACAACAGGCACTCCCTGGATGCCTGTCAACCCCAACTACAAAGACGGTATCAACGCTAAAGCCGAAATGGCTGACCCCAACTCAATCTTCAACCACTACAAGGCAATTATCAAATTCCGTAAAGAAAACCCGATTGCGGTATACGGTGCATACAAAGAGTATTACAAATCCAGCAAAGACCTATATGTATATGAGCGCACACACGAAGGCAAAAAGATGCTCGTCATCTGCTCATTTACGGAGAAGGCTGTTAAATTCACTGCTCCCGCAGGCTACGACCTGACACAAGGCAAGGCTATTCTCTGCAGCCACGAGGACAATCCGCTTACAGGTAACGGTTTTACAACAAGACCTTACGAAACCAGAGTTTATTTCTTTGATTGATATGCGTGAGCTGACTGTAAGAGAAGACATCACAACACAGCTGATATTCATCAGGCACGGCGAATCCTACGGCAACCTCGGTCTGCCGACACCCGAAGGATACAGCGAGGAAGACACACCGCTGACACCGCACGGTATGGCTCAGGCGCAGGCACTTGCCGACTACTGGTTTGACGGCGTTGAGATTGCGCACATATACGCAAGCCCTTTCAGCCGCACAATCCGCACTATTTATCCTACGGCGCAAAAGCTCGGCAAAACCATTGAGCTTATGCCTGACCTGCTCGAATACGGTTCAATCACCGCAGGCTGTGAAAAAGAAAAGATTGCAAAAGATTTTCCGCTCGCCATACCCTGCAAGGGCGAAACAAGTCCCACAGGCGCATCAATGCTTTTGCCCGCAAACGAAAGTCACAAGCAGGCACAGATAAGGGCGAAACGGTTTATCGAATACGTACACGGTATTTATCACAGCGGTGAAACAGTAATTGTTTCAACCCACGGCACGTTTTTCAGCTATCTTGTAAGAGCCGCCCTCAACGCAGATGGTGAATCGGCTTTCAATTCGCAGATAGATAACACAGCCGTTACCATTGTTGTGTTAAGAGACAGCAAGCCGCCGCTACTCAGAACAGCAAACAACACGTCACATCTCCACACAAAATAAAAGCACCGCCGCAGAAGAAAAAACACTTCTGCGGCGGTATATTTTTGTCTTTTTTATTCCCGAAGGCAACAATGTTGCGTCTGCTCTGTGATTTATTCAAGCAAGCGCCTGTAAAGTTATATATCTTTACAGCAAACAAACCTATTTTGCCTCAATTTATCTCGGCAGAAAGAACGGAATTTTTGAATCACAAACTCCCTGTTACATATCTGAGCACACTTGAAACAGTTTTTCAAGATTTTCGTCTGAATACTCAATCTCTGATGAATACATCCTCGCGGCTTCTGCTAAGCCAAATTCGGCTGAAAGAGTAAAAATAATCCTGCAACTGAGTACTGAAAAAGCCATTTTTGACGAAACATCGCCATCATACAGAGCTGACGGCAGATGACGGAACAAAAAACAGCACAACAAATTTTCAGCCGCAACCTCATCATCACAGCTTTCCGCCAACACTTTTTCCTTGCTGAGAGCTTCAAGGCAACGATTCCATTCCGGGTCAAGCCGCTCCAACGAGGCAAAGAAAACAGACCATTCCGACGGTGAACGTTCAGGAAAATTCACCGAAAATCTATCGAGCAAATTTACAATTCTTTCAGATACCGTAAAGTTTCTGTCCTTTACAACCGAAAGTGCATTGTCTCTGATTGAAATCAGTTCAAGCTCTTCCTCATCAGCTATACTCTCAGTGTCATCTTCACCGATAACCTCAATTTCAAACGGCGTTTTGCTTTCGGTTATAAGCTTAGCCGCCGCTTCACAGCACAGACCGAGACCGATTTCTGTTCTGTCCGAAAAGAAGTTGCGAAAGCGTGGATGATCAGCGCAAATATCGCACAAGGCATCCTCTCCGCAGAAAATTATTATATCGCACAGACCGTCGCAATTGAGAAACGGACATCTTTCATCTTCCTCGAGCACAAAGTGCGGTGTTTCGTCTGACGAAATACAGCGGTGTAATCTTTCACCCAATTCGCCTCCGACAGTTTTATAAAAAGCATAGGTATCTTCATCAATATCAATTTCCCAGCCTTTACAACAGCTATGCTTGCAAGCGGATGCTGTGCAAACAAACTTATTGTAGTATTCGGGCGCCATTAATTTCATTTTTTATCACCTGTAAAATTATACTTCATCCGTTCTTTAAAGTCAATTCTCCCGGACCCTTCAGACCGCTGCATTCAAACAGAGCACACAAAAACAAAAACGGGTCTATACCATCGGGGCAGAGATGCAGATATTCATGCGGAATATCATCAGCGACAAATTTGCGGAACACCTCACAAGGCGAAAGGCGCAGTGTAGCATCGCCAATAGCCTCATCCGACACAGCTACATCAAACTTCTCGGTTTCGCTCACCCCACCGCACACCCTGATGCTTGCGCCGTACTCATCCATAATTGCGATGCTTGCATCAACATATTTTTCTGGTTCATCCGTAACAACAGTTATTCTGGAAGCAGAAGGCACAACACGCACCGCATAATCTGCAAGCACACCCTGCCTGTCGGCAATCAGAACACTTCTGCTGAGCTTTTCCGACGCTGAAGCGGCAACTGTGTTTATAAGAATAAGCGATGGCAAAACCTGCGGCACAAATCGCTCAATTCCTGCGCTTATCGGAATCTGCACACCTTCAGGCAAAAGCATAAACTTTGCGCTTGAGCCTGCCGCCTGAGCAACCAACTTCCAGTCTATCCCCTTTTTGCCGGCTGTAACGTTAATAACCTTATACGGCGCGGCACCTCTGACGGGGCTGAGCACCATTTCAACCGTGCACTTCCTTTTGCCGAACAGACTTTTCTTTGGCTGAATAACTTTTAGAACAGAAAACATATCAACACTCCGTGCAAATAATTTTACTTAAAGATATGTTTTCGGACATAAAAAAATCCGCCTTTGTGAAAAAGCGGATTTTAAAACATTATTTATTTTCTTCAGCTTGTTGCTTTTTTCTCTTCTTCGCATCGGCAAAAGCAAAACAGAACATACCTGTCAGCGCGCCACCTGCACCGAGAATGAAATCCCACATCGTGTCGATAAGACCTTCGTTTGTGAAGGGACTTGAAACCTGAAGATTAAAGCCGTAAATCTTATCCATTGTAAACTCGTAGAATTCCCAACCGACAAGGATTGCAACAGCCATAGCAAAGCCCGCCATAGCGCCGATTGAAGGAGCTAACGGAATCTTTTTCTTTTCCTGCATAATTATAAGCAGCCTTGCGCTCCAGCCGGAAGCAATAAAGCCGGCAAAGAAATGCGTTACAACATCGGAATATGTGAAATCCGTACGGTTGTTAAGCGTTGAACCGATACACACGCCCAAAGTTATGAAAAGAGTAAGATGCGTCTGGAACTGCCACGGAAGCTGAGTAATAAAGGATTTGCCGCCAAAAATCTGGAACATATCCCAAAGATGAGTAAACGCTATGGCAAATATGCCCTGGAGAAACTCTGACGTATAGCCTCTGAACAAACCGTTGATGCCCCAGATAAGCAATGCCGCGCGGCAAGCCCACCAAAGCCATATCGTTTTGTTAGGCATACGCGGAATCGGATTAAGTGTTTTTTTCTTCATTATGTATCCCTTATGCCATTCCTAAATATTCTTCAAGCGTTACGCCCGATGCCTTAATTTCCTTTGCAGCCTTAACACCGACGTAGCGCCAATGCCACGGCTCATAAGTAATCTTTGTTATGTGCTTTGTGTCGCTTTCGTAGCGGAGGATAAAGCCGTAATCCGCCGCGTGTTCGCTGAGCCATTTGAAAGCATCCGTCTTTGCAAAGTTTTCGTCAAGCGTATAATTACCGTTTGTGCCGAAATCCATAGCAAGACCCGCGTTATGCTCACTTGTGCCGGGCATAAGAACAATCTCGGAAGCAAGCCTTGTTGCCTCAGCCTTGTTGTAGCCCAGATTGACGTAATAATTTATCTTACGCTCAAAATTTGTGTGCTGGCGATCATACGAACGATAACCCGAAACAGGGATAAGTGATATTCCGTCAGCCTCTGCCGCAGCTATCATATCGTTGTAATAAGGAACAACGCGGTAATCAAGCGACTGAGCGCCGCCCTTAACGGCAGCGGTTTTAACGCTGAAGCTTTCGGGAAGAATATAATCGCGATTTACGAGCAGAAGATACCACTTTTCGTTGTTTACCACCGCAACGGACGGATTGAAGCCTGCGTATGCATACTCATACTCCGAGCCGGAAGCCGGCTTATTCGTCGTTGAAGGTTTTGTGGCAGACGGCTTTGTTGAAAAAGGCTTTGTTGTCTGCTCAACCGAAGGACGGGTTGCATCCGTCACTTCAGAGGGCAAACCGACATTCTCACCCGGCTCCGATACGGAGTTGAAGGAGATTGTTTCGTTTTTGCCGGACGAATCATTATCGTTTGAGTCGATAACAAGCCAACCTGCGCCGATAACCGCTATACCGGAAACTGCAACAATAATACACACAACGGCAATTATGATAAGAGCACGTCTGTTCAAAATAATCAGACCTTCCGGATTAGATTAATTAATCAGCAACCGCCTGAATAGTTGGGAGCTTCCTTTGTGATGTAAACATCGTGAGGATGGCTCTCAATAAGACCTGCGCCTGTGATACGGACAAACTGAGCTTTGTCCTGAAGTTCTTTGATTGTATGACAACCGCAGTAACCCATACCTGAACGAAGGCCGCCGAGAAGCTGGAAGATTGTATCGGAAAGAAGTCCCTTATAAGGTACACGTCCCTCAACACCTTCGGGAACAAGCTTACGGTTATCCTCCTGGAAGTAACGGTCCTTACTGCCGTTTGCCATAGCACCGAGTGAGCCCATACCGCGGTAAACTTTGAACTGTCTGCCCTGGTAGATTTCTGTTTCGCCGGGAGACTCCTCACAGCCTGCAACAAGTGAACCGACCATAATGCAGCTTGCACCTGCGGCAAGAGCCTTTACGATTTCGCCTGAGTACTTGATGCCGCCGTCACCGATAACGGAGATGCCGTGCTTTGCAGCTTCTTCAGCAGCATCGAAAATAGCTGTAATCTGCGGAACACCGATACCTGCAATAACACGAGTTGTGCAGATAGAGCCGGGGCCGATACCAACCTTTACACAGTCAGCGCCTGCATCGATAATAGCCTTTGCGCCCTCTGCAGTTGCAATGTTACCTGCAATAAGAGAGATTTCGGGGAATGCAGCTTTGACCTTTGAAATTGAGTTGAGAATATTCTTGCTGTGGCCGTGAGCCGAGTCAAGAATAAGTGCGTCGGCACCTGCACCGATGAGAGCACTTGCTCTTTCGAGAACGTCGGATGTTGCGCCGATTGCAGCGGCACAGAGAAGTCTGCCGCTTGAGTCTCTTGCGGAGTTGGGGTACTGAACTGCTTTTTCAATATCCTTGATTGTGATAAGACCTCTGAGGTTGCCTGATTCGTCAACGAGAGGAAGCTTTTCAATCTTGTGCTTCATAAGGATACCCTGTGCCTCACTGAGGGTTGTGCCGATGTGTGAGGTAACAAGATTCTCGCTTGTCATAACTGCGCCGATTTTAACGTTGAAATCAGTCATGAAGCGAAGGTCACGGTTTGTGAGGATACCGACAAGCTTGCCGTCCTTACAAATCGTAACACCTGAGATACGGTAACGCTGCATAAGGCCAAGCGCATCGTGAACCATATGCTCGGGAGAAAGGAAAAAGGGATTGGAGATAACGCCGTTCTCAGAACGCTTTACCTTGTCAACCTCTTCTACCTGTGCCTCGATAGGCATATTCTTATGAATAACGCCCATACCGCCTTCACGTGCGATGGCAATTGCCATGCGAGACTCCGTAACGGTGTCCATGGCAGCGGTGATAATAGGCATATTGAGTTTAATTTTTTTTGTAAGCTGAGTTGAAACATCAACATCCTTGGGCAAAACGTCTGACTCTGCAGGAATAAGCAGAACATCGTCAAAAGTCAGACCTTCTTTGCAGAATTTCTGTTCACGGCTCATCATAATTATCTCTCCCAACTTATTAATAGTTATTAGGGTTAATTATAACAAGGGCGGAACAAAATATCAATACAATCTTTGAATAAAAATTAGTAAAATATTTGCAAATTTATCGCACGCTATTTGTTAAAAAAATCAATAGTAACGATGAAGCGCAACAACTTTGCCGAGCACAACCGCCTCTTCGACTATAATCGGCTCGTAAGAATCGTTCTCAGGCTGAAGCCTGAAGTGACCTTTTTCTTTAAAGAAACGCTTGACAGTTGCCTCATCCTCGACAAGGGCAACAACAATTTCGCCGTTGCGGGCAACAGGTGTGCGTTCAACAACAACGAGGTCGCCGTCGAAGATGCCTGCGTTAATCATACTTTCACCCTTGACACGAAGCGCAAAGAGTGATTTATCCTTGGCGGCATAGCCTGTGTAGGGAACGTAGCCTTCTACCTGCTCAACGGCAAGAATCGGTGCACCGGCGGTAACCGTACCGAGAATCGGCACCTGTTTGATGTTGGCTGTATCCTCCTGACCAACGATGCGGATTGAACGCTTGAGAAGCGGATCGCGCGAGATAAAGCCCTCACGTTCAAGAGCATCAAGGCAGGCCTGCACCGATGAAGTTGACTTGAGACCGACGTAAGCGCCTATTTCGCGGACTGAAGGCGGAACACCGTCCTGCAGCCTCTCGAGTAAAAATTCATAAATTCTTCTTTGGGTATCGTTTAACATAACAGTTAACCTCCCTGCAAAATTTCACACTTTTCTTGTAAGAACATATGTTTGATTTGATTATAGCACAGTATTTTCGAAAAAGCAAACATTTGTTTGCTGAATTTTTAAATTTTTTTCAACTTTTGTTTTGCAATCAAAAAAACACTTTGATTTAACACTTTATTCACAGGAAAAGCAAAGGCGGCTGATAATATAAATTTGCACTTGAGAGGAACAAAGCCGCATTGTTCTTCTCACAGAAGTGCTTTTACCCCCTCAATTTGCGAAAAAACGCTCGGTGTTATATCGGGCGTTTTTTCCGTTTTGTTGTATAAATTCTCTTCGCGCAGACAAAAATAGCTGTACGGAGGGATAAAAAGATGGATATAAACTTCAAAAAAGTGAGCAAATTTTCACTTCTGAAAGCAGGTATTTACACTATTCTCGCAATCTGCGTTGCCGCATCCGGCATCGGCACGTATTCGTTTATCAAGAAGACCTATGAGTCTGTCACGGAGCCGTTGACAAGTATTGATTGGGACAATCAGGGCGGCAAGCTTGAAGCGGACGTACCCGCCACAAAAGTTACTTTCCCGCAAACGTCGCAAGAGGAGGAAAAAGAGACTCGGAAGCCTGACAATCTGCCTTTCACCGGCAGCTTTGCACTGCCGCTCGGCACTGAAATTCTCAAGGATTACTCCGACGGAGAAATGGTCAGCTCAAAGACAATGGGTGATTGGCGCGTACACAACGGCATAGACTTCACAGGGCTTGATTCTGCTGACGTTTTCGCCATTCAGGCAGGAAAAGTCACCGACGTTTACGACGATGCAATGTGGGGAATTGTTGCGGAAATTGACCTGGGCAACACAATGACCGCAAAGTACTGCGGACTCAAAAGCGGCACAACAGTCAAAAAAGGAGATACGGTGAAAAAAGGTGAAGTTATAGGTAAGCTCGGCACAATTCCGATTGAGCAGGCTGACGGACCGCACCTTCATCTTGAAATTACGGTAAACGGAGTTATCGTAGACCCGCTCGCCGCAATGAACCGTGCATCATAGATGACAAAACGGCACCCTTAGCAATAAAGGGTGCCGTTAGGCTTTATGTATTGTTATTCGCCGTCAATATCTGCAGAAGTATCAGACATACGCTTTTTCTTGCCGAATTTTTTCAGACCAATCTCCTTGCGGAAGTTGTTGACAAACATAAACAGTGCCAAACCGATAACGACAGCAACAATCGCACAAATAAATTCAACCACCAAACTCAATATACCTGTGCCTACATTTAGTGTGGCCTGCAGCTCAAAATCACCGTCTGCTATCAAAGAAGTAATTAAAGAAATTGCAGATGTTATCGTACCGCCGATACGGTCAGCAACAGTAATTGAAATGTACGATACGCCGATAAATTTGAACATATCGCTGACTTTTTTAGAGGCGAAGAAAGCGAACACAAAGTACACTATCATATTGAGGCAGAAAGACAGCCAAGAACTTGCACCGGTGTAAACTATCCAAAAGACACTATAATTATCGTATCTGAAGCCAAAAACATCACATATAAACGGACCAAGCACATTCATCAAGCCCGGTATAAGAGGCACAACACATGTTGACAAAAATATACATACCGCCAGAAGAATGTACGGAAGTGTCAGGAGCTCCCTGAGCTTGCTTTTTTTCTTTTCCTGCGGTACTTGAGTGAAACTTTCGTCAGGCGTACAGCCGTAATCAAAATTGTTATCCATAACAGTAAACCTCCTTTGTTAAAGTTATATGTTCATTATAAATAATACCTTACGCTGTGTCAATACAGAGCCAAAAAGCCAACGCAAAAGTCGTTGTTTTGTATATATTTCGTTTAAGAATATTAAAATAATTTGTCTGATTTCTATATTTTTACTTGTAAGGAGTAGCGAATATGTGTTATAATATTTTTTATAAAAAAATCTAAGGAGAGGCTTCCATGAGCAACAAAGGCAAGCTTGTTTCAAAAGACAAGCTCAAAGATTTTGCTACCGAAATCAAAACTCATTGGCGAACTCCTGCCGAAGGAAAGTACGTCCCCTACCGTGAATACAAAGACGTACTTCTGGCGGTAGGAAGCAACTACGCCGGCTCAAAGGTGCTTGAGTACATAAGCTTTTTATCATCCTGTTACCTCATTATGCACCACTATAACCTGCCCTACCTGCCATTTTGCATCATCGGCATTAACAATATGCCACTTGGCTACATATCGGCCCTGATGTGGTGGCTCGTATGTGACAATCTCGGATTTTTGCCAAA
>JAZRRT010000156.1:0-1754 GCA_045650985.1 Acutalibacteraceae bacterium
CCGTATGCATTGCGCTTTTTGCAAATATCCTCAACCTTTTCGACCTGTGCAAGACCAACAGCGGCAACAAGCTCACTCATACGGTAGTTCGGCGCAACATGGGGAGAATTACGCACAACATCCGCACCGAAGCGGTTGTAATTTTTATCAGCAAACATAACTGCCTTATGATAAAGCTCTTCATTATCTGTGATTACCATACCGCCGTCACCCGCGGAAATATGCTTGAAATCATTGAGAGAGAAGCAACCGATATCGCCGTATGTACCAACGTATTTGCCCTTATATTCACAGCAGTATGACTGCGCACAGTCTTCAATGACGTAAATTCCTCTTGCGTGGCACACCTTAACGATTTCGTCAATCTCAGCAGCGTTACCTGCAAGGTGAACAACAACGACAGCTCGGGTTTTATCCGTTATCTTTTCTTCAACGGATTTTGCCGTCATATTGTATGAATTCGGATCGAGGTCTGCAAAAATCGGCACTGCGTTCTGATAAAGAATACCGATAACACTTCCCATATCCGTAATGGGAGAGGTGATAACCTCATCGCCGGGGCCAACACCGCAAGCACCGAGAGCCGTATGAATTGCGCTCGTTCCGGAGCTTGTTACGGCACAGAATTTTGAGCCGTTGAGTTCTGCAAACTTCGCACAAAGGCGCTTTGCAAAGCTTCCCTTCCAGTAAAACAGCGTGTTCTGCTCAAGTGCTTCCTCAAGATACTTAAGTTCCTGCTTACCAAACCGCTTAGCCGTTCCGTAAGGAGTTGTTTTTACGGGTGTTCCCCCGTTAATTGCGAGCTTTTCCATGTCAATTTTCCTTTCTCACCATAGCTTTCCAACGCAAAAAAGCGTAGGGTTCTTTTATACTATAAATCACCTGTTACGGCACTTCCTATTATATTCCTTCATATAGTGTCATTTCAACCCGACTTTGTGACAAATCGGGCAATTTACAAAACCGTCTTTCGTCTGTTTCCATAAAAACCTCTGCAATACGGAAAAAATCTTTTTCAAACATATATCTTTACGATTGGGGCAAAATGTGTTACAATATCGTTATATGTAATAAATAGACAGGAGAGATATCTGATGAAAATTTCACCATTACAGAAAGCAAGATACGAATATTCACCGAAGCTTCCGCAGATGCTTCGCGGCGGCATCGCCCAAATCAGCGTTTCCGAAGGTGCAGAAACAAAAAGCGTTGCGGATTGCGATAAAATCCAGGCACTTTTCCCCAACACCTACGGAAAGAAAGAAATCGTCTTTAAGAATGGACAGAACACTTCAGTAGCCAAAAAGCAGGTTGTCGGTGTTATCCTCTCCGGCGGTCAGGCTCCGGGCGGACACAACGTTATATGCGGCTTGTATGATGCGCTCAAGTCTACCAATTCCGAGAATGTTCTTTACGGCTTCAAGGGCGGTCCGAGCGGACTTATCGAGGATGATTATATAATTTTTGATGATGAGTATATCAACAAATACAGAAACACCGGCGGTTTTGATATCATCGGTTCCGGCAGAACAAAGCTTGAAACCAACGAGCAGTTTGCCATCGTCTCTGACGTCTGCAAAAAGCACGGCATCACGGCAATTGTCATCATCGGCGGTGACGACTCCAACACCAACGCAGCTGTTCTGGCTGAATACTGCGCTGCGCATAACACCGGTATCCAGGTTATCGGTTGCCCCAAGACCATTGACGGCGACCTGAAGAATGAGGATATTGAGTGCTCCTTCGGCTTCGAT
>JAZRRT010000157.1:0-2131 GCA_045650985.1 Acutalibacteraceae bacterium
GAGCCGCGGTACAAAGGCAGACCCCAACCGGGACCCCGCCGCCGAGACCTTTTGCAAGAGTTACAACGTCAGGCTTGATGCGGTAGTTTTCGTGAGCAAGGAGTTTACCTGTTCTGCCGATACCTGTCTGTACTTCGTCGATGATTACAAGCAGGTCTTTTTCTTTTGCAAGGGCACAAACTTCGTTTACAAAGCTCTTTTCAAGCGGAATAACGCCGCCCTCACCCTGAATCATTTCCATCATAATCGCACAGGTCTTGCTGTTTATTGCCGCCTTAATCTGCTCAATATCCTTTTCGCAGTGAACAAAGCCTGCGTTATAGGGAGCAAAGCAATCAGGATGAAGCACGTCCTGGCCGGTAGCAGTGAGCGTTGACATTGTTCTGCCGTGAAATGAGTTGAGGAGAGTAATTATTTCGTATCTGCCCTCACTGTATTTGTCAAAGCTGTATTTTCGTGCAACCTTGATGGCACATTCGTTAGCCTCTGCACCTGAATTGCCGAGGAAAGCCTTTGAAAAGCCCGTTGTCTTTGTAAGTTTATCGGTGAAAAGTGCAGTAGCATCGGTGTAGTAAAGGTTGCTGATATGGCTGAGTTTATGTGCCTGAGTGGCGACAGCATCTGCCCAACCTTCGTCTGCATAGCCGAGGCAGTTTACACCGATACCCGATGTGAAGTCGATGTATTCTCTGCCGTCAAAATCCTTTGCAACAGCACCCTTACCCGAAGCAATGCCGAGCTCATATCGACCGTAGGTGGGCATTGCTGAGGCGTTGTTCATTTCTTTTATCTGTTCAAAGTTCATTTGTCTCAAATCCTTTTTATCTGAACATTGTGCCGATACCGGCATCTGTAAGAAGTTCTATAAGAATGGAATGTTCAATTCGACCGTCCATAATAATAGCGTGCTTAACACCGCGTCTGACAGCCTCAACGCAACAGTCAACCTTGGGAATCATACCGCCTTTAATGATGTTCTGCATTTTGAGTGCAGGCACCTCGCTGACGTTGAGCTCTTTGATAAGTGTCGATTCATCATCCTTATCGCGGAGAAGTCCTGTGATGTCTGTCATAAGAATCAGGTTTTCTGCGCCGAGCACGGCAGCAATACGTGAAGCTGCAAGGTCAGCGTTTACGTTGAATGAATGGTCACCGCCGGCGACGGAAGAAATAACAGGAATGTAGCCGCTGTTGATAACGTCAAGCACGGGCTGAATATTTATATCTGTAATATCGCCAACGTAGCCGATATCCTTCTCACGGTGTTTGACAGCTTTTATCATACCGCCGTCAATTCCGCAAAGACCGATTGCTTTGCCGCCCTTTTTCTCGAGCAGAGCAACAAGATCTTTGTTTACCTTACCTGCAAGCACCATCTGTACTATTTCCATTGTTTCTTCGTCAGTATAGCGAAGACCGTCAACGAACTTGCTCTCTTTGTTGATCTTTTTGAGCATATCGTTAATTTCGGGGCCACCGCCGTGGACGAGAACAACCTTTATGCCGACAAGTGAGAGAAGCACGATGTCTTCCATAACAGCCTGCTTGAGATCCTCGTTAATCATAGCGTTGCCGCCGTATTTGATTACGACTATTTTGTTGTAATATTTCTGGATGTAGGGGAGAGCCTGCACCAGAATCTGTGAACGGTCAAAATTTGAAATTTCCATTTGTTACCTCTTAAGAACGGTAGTCACCGTTGATTTTTACATAATCGTATGTGAGGTCACAGCCCCATGCGGTAGCTTCAGCATCGCCGTCAGAGAGTGTGATGTCAATAACGATTTCGTTTTCAAGAAGAATTGTTTTTGCAATGTCTTCGTCAAACTCAATGCCTGCACCGTCACGGCAGACGGCGATTGTACCCTTACAGCTCTTGAAGTCAACGTCAACGCCGTTGATGTCAAGGTCAGCGCCCGAATAGCCGATTGCACAGAGCACTCTGCCCCAGTTGGCATCAGCGCCGAACATTGCCGCTTTGAGAAGTGAGGAATTGATGACGGATTTTGCAACCGTCTTTGCCGTGGTGATGTCTTTTGCGCCCTTTACAACGCACTCGATGAGCTTTGTTGCGCCCTCGCCGTCGCGTGCAATTTCGCGTGAGAGATAACGAAGCGCCTCGAAAAGAGCA
>JAZRRT010000158.1:0-10548 GCA_045650985.1 Acutalibacteraceae bacterium
GGAGAAAATAGAGCGCCAGCGTGAGCGGCAGAAACCAAAAAAGAAAAGAAACGCCTGAAAGAGCTTAATCTTGCCATAGAGCGAGCACCGATAATTATGCAGGATCTTCAAAAATTCAGTTCACCCGCAGGTATTGCAAAACTTGAGGCGGCACGCAAAGACATTTCAACCAATCCCCTCGACCGTTCAAACGACCCGACCAATTATTATCGCGAAGCAAAGGATGAAATTGCGGCTGCCAAAAGGCTGCCGAAGGAAACCGATTCACAAAAACAAATCCGCTCAGACACAATCAAACGTGCCCGCACCAAAAAAGAGGCAGCCTTACTCATTGCAAAATACGGCATTGAAAATATAAGCAAACCCGATGAATCGGAAAAAGAAGAAATAATGAACAGAGAAGCAAACCGCTTCAGTGACAGTTTCAGAATAAGACGAGACCTGAAGACTTATCTCAAAAAGCTCTCCGTTTATCAAAGAGCCATCAAACCTTACAGCGATGCCGAAAATCTTCTCGCTCAGGCGGAGTATTATACGCACTTCGATGAACTTGAAGCTCTGTATGCCGAAGCAAAGGCAACTCTGTAACACAGAAAGGATGGCAGGTTATGACCGTTTTTATCAAACAAATCATATCTTTTTTCACTTCAATTACACTTGTGTTAGCAAATTTTCTCGGTCTCACCTCTCCGCAAATTCAAAAGGTTAACGAATTCAGGGTAACCACCTATGTACGCAGCGAATACGTCCAGTCTGCCGACAGTATCCATCCCGAAGACTTCAACTATGTGACAGACGTTATACTTTTTGAATGTGCAAGTTTTAATAGTGCAGGTGAAGTCATATGCAACACCCCCATACTCGAAACAGCGCTGACAAACCTGCGCAACGCAATCGGTGACAGAGACGTACACCTGACACTCAACCTCATCGGTCCCGGCGGCCAAACGGATTCAGATGTATGGGAAGAGCAGATGGAAGCACAAAGCATTGAACACAACAAGGCTTTTACAAGCGGTATACTTGAAGACAACATTATCGAAGTGCTTGAAAAATACGGTTTTGACGGTGTTCATTTCGATTATGAATATCCGCTGTCACTCAGCGCGTGGCATCATTATAACAATTTTCTCATTTCGCTCGACAAAAAGCTCGGCAACAAATACACTCTCGGCGTTGCAGGCAACGACTGGAACATAAAATTTACGCCTGCTGCAATAAATGCTATCGATACGTTTGAGATTATGCTTTACGATATGGCAGATGCCGAAGGCAGACACGCAACCTACGAAGACACCGTAACAGCCGTACAGAAAATCGGAATATACGGTATGCCGTTTGAGAAAGTCAACATCGGTCTCGCCTTTTACTCGCGTCCGACGGATATGTCCGCTTACTGGTACGGATATAACGGCTGCTATGAAAAAATATCGGACAACGGCTGGTATCACTGCGACGTTACAGGCAAAGATTTTTGGTTTAACACACCTGACATTATATACGACAAAACCGATTACGCAATCAACCACGGATTTGGCGGCGTAATGATATGGCACTACAACTGTGACCTTCCGTCAACCCATGAGGATTCGCTTCTCAGGGCAGTCGGAACCGCGATAAACGAAAACTACCGATAACCAAAGGAGGATGCGGCCGAAAAGCAGCCGCCGGGACAACTATGAAGTATATTACAAAAAAAGAGAGAAACAGTTTCCTGACAGGTCTTGCGGGACAGAATCTTGTCTACTGTATGATAGGTGCTTCGTTCTTCACCTACTTTATGACTGATATTGCAATGTTTCCCGCTCCTGTTGTTACGGTGCTTCTGTTTCTTATGAAGATATGGGACGGTATCAACGACCCGATCATCGGCGCAATGGTGGACAGACACCGCTTCAAAACAGGCGAAAAGCTCAGACCCCTTCTCAAGTACACACCAGTACCGGTGGGTGTTTTCACTGTGCTTTTATTCATCGTATTCTCTACCAAAGAGAGCCTTTTGTGGCTGCGTGTTTCATATTTTGTTATAATGTATCTGTGTTGGGATATAACGTACACGTTACAAGACGTTGCCGTCTGGGGCACAACGGCGGTTATATCCCCCGACTCCGGAGACAGAGACAAGTTTGTTCAGCTTGCAAGAACGGTTGGTTCAATTTTTTACGGCGTTTTCAGTGCTGTTGTACCGATGGTTATGGAATCGATTGCAAAAATTTCGGGAAATTCACTTGCACTTATGACATTTGTTTTCGCCGTAATATTCGGACTTGGCGGCGCGCTCATCAGCGCAAAATGCTACAAAGCTCAAGAAAGAGTACGCCTTGTAGAAGCAAGCCAGCAGCAGAATTCAATTGTGGAATGTTTCCGACTTCTTTTCAAGAACAAGATGCTTCTTCTCATCACACTTGCAAGCCTTTTCGGCTCACTTGCATTCGGCAATAACCTCATCACCTATTTCTTCAAGTATATGTATCCCGACAACTATTTCGGCGGTTTCATAGGTGCGCTCGGCATCACAACGATTTATTCCGCGCTCACCTATGCGCCGAGCTTTATCGGTATGCTGTTTGCAGAAAAGCTCAAAAAGCTCTGCCGCGGCTACCGTAACGTAATTATTCTCATTCAGATATGCACGATTATAGGAAAAGTTGCCGCATTCTTAATCGGCTACGAGGGTAAAAATATGATTATCGGCATTGTCATTATGGCTGTGCTTTCAATCCCCTCGGGCGCCAGCAGTATTGCGCAGACCGCTCTCTTCTGCGACAGCGTTGACTATATGGAATGGAAAACGGGCAAACGCACCGAGGGTGTCACCTTTGCTATGCAAACCTTCTTCACCAAAGTTTCAAGCGGCATCACAGGCGCTTTGGCAACCCTTTCGCTCGGACTTATCGGATACAAGGCGGTTGCTGATGTGCCCGGCGCTGTATTCTACGGCACACAGAGTGCAACGTTTGAAGCCTGGATTTGGCCGCTTGTTATGCTCACCCCCGCAGTTGCGGCATTGCTCTTCATAATTCCCCTTCTCTTCATCAAATACACCCCCGAACAGAAAGCTCAGGTAGAAAAAGAGCTTAAAGAACGCAGAGAAGCGGCAGAAGCTGCCGAATAAACAGATAAAAGACCGTCAAGCGACGGTCTTTTTTTCTTTGCGGCTGTACCGTAAATTACCTTGTGATAATATGAAAACTGTGATAAACTTTATTCAAAGCAAAACCCAACGAGGTGCGTAACAATATGAAACCTGAAATTCTCAACCAATACAACACCGTTTACTCTGATCCGCCAGAAAGAATACGCGAAGCGGCAAGAGCACTTTGCATACTCGACAGAAAAATACTGCTCACATACGAAGAAAATACAGGCGTTTATATGTCGCCCGGCGGCGGACTTGAAAGCGGCGAAACACTTGAGGAATGCTGCATACGAGAGCTCAAAGAAGAAGCAGGCGTTGAAGTTAAGCCTGTCAAACAGTATATAACCATCAACGAATACAGCTTTGAAACGCTTTATGTCAGCAACTACTTCATCTGTGAAATAATCGGAGAAGCAGAGCAACGGCTGACAGAAATTGAGGTTGAACACGGTGTAATGCCGAAATGGCTTGAGCTTGAGCAAGCTATGGAAATTTTCTCAACCTATCCTGAAAAGCAGCCCGATGTAAGAAGCTTATATCTTCGTGAATACACGGTTATCGGAAAATACATCAAACACATAAAATCCGAACAGACCGCAAAATAAAAAAACTGCGGCAGAATCAAAGAAACTGCCGCAGCAAATTCGGACGTCAATCCGTCATAAACTCTCGTCAAAATGCCCCGTAAACACGTTACCCTTTTGTGTAAGCGTTGTTTTATCGGGGTTTTCTGCTACTATGCTCAAGTTTGGAGAATCAGTGTTATCGGGTTCGACAAAGAAATTATCACAAACGGTTATGCCGTAAACCTGAGGTCGGAATATTATATAGCCGCGGCTTTTTCCGTCGCGACCCGAAGCACCGTCGAAAACGTTACCGCTGATTTCAATATTATGGTGAGCACAATCGCCGTGATGACCGATGGCAGGAAAGCCTGCACATTTGAAAATACAGTTTTTTATGGTTATATTGCGACACACGGTCTCATCCGTTGAAAAATCTATAAGAGTTCCGTCGCAGTTATAAACAGGTCCGTATGAGCCATCGCGCGAAAGGTCAAGCTGCACAAGCTCGTTCAAGAGATTTTCGTTGACACTCGTATAACTGTGTCCGTCAAAAACGCAGCCTTCTACTACCGCGTTTTCGGTTGAGTTGATTTCAATAAAGTGCCACTGAGAACAATGACGGAATCGGGAATTTTCTATTCTGATATTTCTGCAATGAACGGTGTTGACAAGGGTTGATTTTTCGGTAAGTCTTTCGTTACCGTCGAAAATACCGCCTGATATAACAACATCATGTGTTCCCTCATAACCGTCCCATTCGGGCTCGGAATAAGATGCCAGCAGGTAACGCGTAATCGGCTCGCTGCTGTCGCTGCGGAGAACAACTGCATCGTCGGAAAACTTAAGATGCTGATTGGAATAAAAAATCAGAGCCGCAGAAATAAGATAAGTTCCGTCGGGAAAATAAACGGTGCCCCCGTCTTTAACCGCGTCTATACATTCCTGCAAAGCTTTGGTATCATCGTGAATCCCGTCGGCAAAAACCTTTTTATTATCTGTAACTTTAACAAATTTCATACTTTCACCCCTTGAGTCTGATTTTAACATACAAAATGTAGTTTTTCAACAACCATCTGCTCTGAGATAAAACAACATAAAATGAAAACCGAGCAGAGTTTTGTGCTCCGCTCGGTATTTTCATCACGCTTTGCGTCAACTTCAATCATAAAGTTCATCTATAAAGTTGTATTCTGTATCGGTCCAAAACATACCGCTCATTCCAACCTTTTCAGGGGTTATCGTATCGGCAATAATCCAGGTTACCCATAACCAGTATGTACTTTGAGACGTTTTCACTTCAATTATCCATACCGCCGACTTATAAACATAACCCATTCCACTGCTGGATTCTCCGCCGCCGCCATTAAAATATCTACCTTCAATTACTTCTCCGTCAATAGTTTTTAAGAACTCACTGATTGATTTTTGAGGGTCTTCCATACGTTGTTTTGCTTCTTCGGACAACATTTTTTCTATTGACTGAATATCATTTGATTTTACGGCATCAACAATATCGTTTGTTGTCTCCTGCACACCGTGAAACGCTAATTGTTGGCAAGTTGACAAAACAGTTGAGTTGAACAGAAACAAAATCAATACAACCGAAAAAATTTTTATCACAGCTTCGCCCCCTGTCTTACGGCAATACACTTCACAACACTGTAATTATATTCATATCGGCAGAAAAAAACAAGCAACTAAAGTTTACATTTATTGCAATTATGAGCAAATAAATTCGATTTGTTATTATTTTAATATTGATAATGTACGGTTAATGCTGAACTGACACACAACTGAAAAAGCGGCAGCAAGAGTTTGTCACCGCTTTTAATGTTTTTGAGCAGTTATCTGCGCTTTGTTTCGCCCGACAAATCACCATACAAAGGAGTTGCAAGACCGAAACCGCCTGATACGGTTAAAATTTGTCCCGTAGTATATGCGGATTCGTCACTTGCAAAATAAACTGCTGCCGCCGCAATTTCTTCGGGTTTACCCATTCTGCCAAAAGGTATGTGCTTCATAAAAAGTTCTCTGAAATTACCCGTAAGATTTTTCTCAACCGCATCGGTTGCAGTCATTCCGGGAAGAACCGCATTACAGCGGATATTATTCTTTGCTTCGTGTACCGCAATCAGCTTAGTAAGATAATTGATTGCCGCTTTACTCGTTCCGTATGACACCTGCGAAATATCGGGCACAAGACCGCCGACGGAAGAAATATTAATAATGCTCCCTCCGCCTTGCTTTGCCATATAATTCACAACCTCTTTGCTTGCTGCAAAAACACTTCTCAGATTAATATTTACAGTTTCCGTAAACACATCAATATCTGTGTTTGAAAAATCCAGATCCTTGCCGGGATTTGAAGTTCCGAAGTTGTTTATAAGAACGTCAATACGACCTGCATCTTTTGCAACATATTCAGCCATAGTTTTGTATGATTCGGGTTTGCTTGCATCATTGTAAACGCATTTAACAGTACAGCCTTGAGAATTAAGCTTGTCCGCCTCTTCTTTTGCAAGTTCAAGATTTCTTGCCGCCATATAAACTGCAGCACCCTCTTTTGCACAGGTTTTCACACAGGCCAAACCGATACCCCTTGTTGACGCGGTTATCAGCACAACCTTATCTTTTAATCTCATATTTTTTCTCCTTTTTTGTCTTTATAAATTCGAGGAAGAAACAGCACGGCGATAATTCCGATTGCTACACATCCGGTTTCAACTGCGGAAAGTAACTTCACGGAATCTACGGCAGCGGCAATTTCGGTTGCACCGCCGTTTATAAGACCTGATACTCTGTTTGTGAACATCGGCACAAATACCACTACGCCGAAAGGTGCGGCAAGATCACGGAAAAGCCCGTAAGTTCCCGTACCTGCACCTGAAGTTTCGGCAGAAAGTCCCGATAAAACAACCTTCATTAAAATAGTTCCGTTTCCTCCGAGGCCAAAGCCCAATAAGCCTAACGATAAACCGAGTAAAACCACCGATGTGTTTTCAGAAAACAAAAGCATAGCCGCACAGCCGACACCCGTAACAGCCAATGAACCGATAAGCACTTTTTTAGGTTCATAACGGTCAGCAAGAGGTCCGAGAATAACTGCGCCCAACGATATTCCGATATACATTATGGAAATTGCATATCCCGATATAACGGCATTCTGCGGTTGGGTATAGTTGACAAAAACTATGAGGTTGGTCATATTGGCTTGCATAAGCCCCTGAGTAAGAAACAGGATAAGCACAGAAAGGATAAACGCTTTTCTCTTTATAAAATTACCCTTGAGAATAGGATTCACCGCTTTTTTCTCCGCAACATACAGACCTATGCCCGAAACAAAAGCCGCAACGATAACAAACAAAAACTTTCCGGACCGCCAACCGAAATTCTGTCCGAAAGACGGCACGCAAAGAAGCAGACTGAAAAACACTAATATAAATACGGCGCCGATACTGTCAAAATCGTCTGTCTTTTTTCGCGCGGATGTTTTTTTATCCTTTATCAAGGTGCAAATAACGAAAACAACTGCTGAAATTGCAACGCAAAGCCACATCATTTTGCGCCAACCGTAATATTTTATAATCCATCCGCCCAAAGACGGTCCGAAGATTACCGAAACGCCTGAAATGAACATATAAAAAGCAAAGCCCTTTGCGATTTTATCGGGCGGAAACTCAGTAATAATATAGGAGATTACAACAGGGGCAACGGCGGCTGACCCCATACCGACGATAAAACGTGCAACAAGCATAAAAGCCAACGAATCGGCTATCGCAGTCAGAACATTGCCGAGAATAAAAACAGCTATGCCGATTAACAAAGTTAACCTTCTGCCTGTCATATCACCCAATTTGCCGAGGATGGGTGCAAAGGCGGCTGTTGACATTGCCATTGCAAGTGCCGTCCACGTTGTATTGTTATACGGCAAATTTAATTCATCCATAAAAGCAGGACTGAACAGCGAGGCGAATCCGCCCACCAATCCGATAAGAAAGGCTGCAAGAGCATACGCCGCAAAGCCTTTTAAGTATGGCTTTTGAAAAAGATTTTCCAAATTACATTCACTTCCGATCCGTTTATAGTATTAACCCTTAACGGCTGTTTATTAATTTACTGTTGCGGCAAATGCCGAACAAACAAAGCACGGTTGCTGTACGCACGGAAGATTTTTGCTTGAATTATTCGCCTGCCATCGATATAATATTGTTAATCAGAATTTGGAGTTGATATTATGGCTAAGATTACAACCGTAAAAACACACGACAGCGGCATTGCTCTTGGCGGCATCGGTGCCGGCAGTGTTGAACTTTTGCCCGACGGCGAGTTTCACTACTGGCAGATAGCTAATCCGCCCAGAGTTACGCGGGTATGCTTTGAAGATAAGGTTGATGACGGCGAAGGCAGCACGGGTGCACTTTCTTTCTACATACGCGAAAAGAAGGGTGACAATTCTCCCGTTGTGCGAAAGCTCGGTATGAAAACCGATGCTGACGATTTTTCTTACAGAATGTTCGCTTGGAATAAACCCGTTGAAAGGATTGATTTTGACGGCATATTCCCGATGTGTGACCTTGACTATACAGACAGCGCTCTTTCCTGCAAGCTGAGCCTTCGTGCGGTTTCTCCCTTTGTCCCCTTCAACTCCGATATTTCATCTGCACCGGGCTTTTATATGGATTTCACCGCAGAAAACCCAACGGACAGCGATATTGAAATCAGCATTTTAGGTACGCTTGTTCCCGACTTTGCAAATAAAGACGAGGGTAACGTAAACTCACTTCACACTGAAGGCGACAAAGTTGCCGTACATATTGAGCCTGCAAGCAAATCGGATTCTCCCTGCTGCGGTGACGTATGCCTTTCCGTAAGCGGTGACGGCGATAAATCTTATATCACGGCAGATTATTATCGCTTTATGAAGGAATTTATAGCCGATTCAAGACTTGGTGTAACGCAGGAATCCGTCCTTTTCGGATTCAGAAAAGAAGGCAGTCTTCCCGATACCGACATCGGAATAAAGCCCGACCCCCTGCCCGATGATTTAACATCATTAAGTGATACTGAGCTTGACAGCCTTTGCGAAAAGTTCAGGAAGTATCCCTATGTTGCCTCAATCCTCAACCGAATTTTATACTGCAAACCCGACTTTTTGGTTTCGCGGGAGAATAAAATTTTCTTCCTCGATAACTGCTACAACCGCAACGAAAGACGAGGAAAAGATTTCGGCGGCTGTGCTCTCTGCTCCAAGGTAACTCTTAAACCCGGTGAAAAGAAAAACATCCGCTTTATTCTCACCTGGTATTTCCCCAATCTTACGGCAAAGGACGGCGAAATACTCGGCCATTATTACGAAAACCTTTATGAAGATTCTCTGGATGCAAACAGATTTCTTGAAGAAGGATATGACAGCATTTTCAAATCTGCCGTCACCTTCTCCGAGCTTCTTTATTCAACCGATTTACCCTCAATTTATCCCGATGCGTGGTCAACAAATCTTTCACAGCTGATAAAATGCTCCGTTTATCATAAAAACGGTAATTTCGGTTTGTGGGAGGGACTCGGCTACTGCGGACTTCATACAACCGACATAACTTATCACGCATCATTTTCACTTATAAGCCTTTTTCCCGACCTGCAGAAAAAGCAGATGAAAATGGGAGCGCAATATCAGCGAGAAGACGGCAGAACACATCACTCCTTCAAGCCTGATATGAAATGCTCCGACAACGGCTATGACCGTGTTGATTTAAATATGCAGTTTGTATTGATGGTGCTTCGCGACTATCTGTTTACGGGTGATAGGGATTATCTTTTATCGCTTTGGGACAACATAAAAAAAGCGATGGATTCCACGGGATTGCTCGACACGGATAACGACGGTCTGCCCGATTACGGTACCAAGCGCAACACCTACGACGCTTGGAATTTTTCGGGAACACCCGTATACATTGACGTGCTTTGGCTGGCAGCGCTCAAGGCGGCTGTATTCATTGCTGACAGAGTCGGTGATAAATCACGCTTTGACCAATGGAATAATATTCTCATCAACGGCAAAAAAGCTCTTGAAGAAAAGCTGTGGAACGGTGAGTATTATAACCTTTGGAGGAACAGCGACGCAGCCGACGAATCCCTTATGACAGACCAGCTTGACGGCGAATGGTTCCTGCGTATGATTGGTCTTGAAGGTAATCTGCCCGATGAGAGAGTGCGTTCGGTGATTGAGTTTATTTTCAAAAATAATTTTGACAGAGAGCAGGGACTTGTCAACGCTACCGTACCTGAAAACAGATGGACAAGCATCGATACGTACAACAACTGTCAGACTATCGCCGTGTGGACAGGCATAGGCTATGCCTTTTCTGCGCTTGCACTTGCTGTCGGAAAAACTGAAATATCGGACACCGTAGTTGATTCAATTCACAGCAACCAGTTAAGGCTCGGTCATCTCTGGGACCATTGGGAATGCGGACACCATTACACCAGACCTATGTCGAGCTGGAGCACGCTTTTAGCCGCATCCGGACTTAAAATCGACTGCGAAAACAAGAAACTCAGCTTTAACCCGATATATAAAAATGTTACTTTCCCCCTTGTTTTACCCGAGGTGCTTGCAAAAGTTACGTTTACCGACGGTAAACTCAGCATCGAAACCATTCAGGGTAATCTCAGCGATTGGGAAATAACCGCTTAATAACAATAAAAACGGCAGAGAAATTTCTGCCGTTTTTTTATGTTGTAATTTTGTTGAAGCAGTGGTACAATAAGCCTTAAAGATTACCGAAAGGAAACACACAGAAAATGATAACCGTAATCAACAAAATTATAACGCTTATTCTCGTA
>JAZRRT010000159.1:0-25083 GCA_045650985.1 Acutalibacteraceae bacterium
AGTCATACCGAATATACCGAAATCGTATTCGCCGTCACCGTCGATTGCGAGCTTGGCATTTTCAAGCACGCCTTCCTGGAAGACCGGAACCTGCTTTTTATAAAGCGGCTGAGATGCTGATATACGGCTATCAACACGAACAGTAATTTCTGTTGAAAGGAAGTCGTACATTTCCTGTCTCATATCGAGAGCGAAGCCTGCGTACTGAGCGGGAGTTGTTGTAAGGTACTCATAAAGCTCAGTTGCGATTGCGTTAACAGCTTCCATAGCTGTCGGATAGATGACAAGGCTGCCTGTTGAGTAATCCTGATACGGGTCACCAACCTCCATACCGGAGCCGATGATTGTGTAAAGAGCGTTGAGCTTGCTCTGGATATAGATGCGCTGCTCGTCGCGGACATGCTGCTCGAGTTCGCTGACAACTGTGCCGTCAGCAACTGTCTGGTAGTCGGGAGTATACGTGCCGACACCGTCAGCAGAGGAAAGTCCGTTGAATGTGTAAGAACCTGCGATGAACTCGTCAATAAGATCTCTTACACCCTCTGTGAACCCGTTGCTTTCGTCTGTGTCAAATCTCTTTGTTTCAAGAGCGTCAACGATGTCCTTGATTTCCTGGAGCTTTTCAAGCATTTCTGCCTGCTTTGTGACATCGAGTTCACCCTCGAGATACTCAGCGCTGAACTCTGCCCAGATTGCGAGTACCTCTGAAACATCACCGTATACAGAAAGAGTCTTGTAGCCGGTTTCGGGAACGGTGATAGTGCGTGTACCGTCCTCAAGAATCTCAATCTTACTGTTTGTGAAGGTGACAATATCAAACGTTTTGTTTTCGAGTTGGCCGATCTTATTGGCAAGATCGTCAATCTGCTGCCATGTGTAGTCATCAAGACCGTTCCATGCAAGAGCATTTCTTGTTTCGTAGATACCTACTGTGAACTCGTTAATTGTTGCCTGATCCTTAGCTGTAAGCTCTTTGCTTGCATTTGTAGCATTTGTATAGGTTGTGAAGTAAGGTGTCCATGTATCGGATGTGAAGTACTTGGAACCGTTTGCGTTGTCAAGTGAGAAAGTACCGTCGCCGTTATCAATCCATACCATTTCAACGATTGCCTGAGCGCCTTCGGAGTCAGCGGGGAATGCAGTTGCAATTTCTTCGTCGAAGTATGTGTAATCAGCGGGAGCGTACTTAAGACCTTCGTCTTCAGCAACCTTGTTGAGTGAGCCGTAGAATGAGCCGTCCTCAGCAAGAAGGAAGATTGTGTTAGCGATATCTGTGTTTTCGAGGATATCAAATACAATCTGGTCGATGTCAGCCTGAGCTGTTTCGTTTGTTACTGCCTCTGCTGCTGCAAGAGCTTCAAGAAGCTCGTTAACAGATTCCTGAGTGAAGAGCTGAAGCATAGAATCTGCCGGTGAGCCGTCACCCATAAGAACTTCAACCTGCTTGACTGTTTCGCCGTCGTCCTCATAGAGCTCGCCCTTAGCGTACTCAACAGCATCGTTAAGAGCTGCGAGGAACTGACCGCCTTCAACAAGGAGGTATCTCTCGTCACGGTCTGCACCGTCGTAATCCTTTGTGCCGGAGTCACTTACAAGACCGACTGCTGCCCAGATTTCGTCAGCGATTGTACCGTCGACAACTGTGCCTGCACCGTCGTTGTAACCTGTGACTGTCGGGTCTGTATTCCAAAGAGTAATCTTGTTAGCTACTGCGGTAGTAACAACGTTTGTAGCAGCGGTAACTGAATCAGCGGAATACTTTGTTGTGGTTGTGACCTTATCTCTGCCGTTAAGCTGGAGCGGGTCGTAAGCAGCCTTGGAGCTCTGGCTGAGCTTTGTGGTTGCGTTCAAAGCTGCCATTGTAACCTGAGCGGGTACGAAGGAAGCAGCATTAAGCTCGTTATAAAGGTTAGTAACGAGAGCATTGTACTGAGTCTGACCCTGCTTAGCTGTAAGACCGAAGCCGTCATACATCGCCTTTGTTGAGAAGATGGTGTTGATGGACTGGGCGTTTGCGTTTGTAGAGTAGATTGTTGCAGGGTTAAAGCCTGTGTAAACAGCGTTGAAGTAGCTGGTCATTGTACCTGAGTCGGAAATTGTGATGGTATCGCCTGCGTTCTCGTTGAGGTGGTTGATGATACCGTTCCAACCGTCGAGGTAAATGGGAGCAGCTGTAAGAGTGTCGATAATTGACTTGTATTTAGTTATAGCATCTACGTACTCTGTGTACTTATCGCCGAGGTTTTCGTTAGCAAGTGCAGCAATTGTTGTAGCATAAGCCTTAGCCTGATCGATAGCATCGGGGTCGTAGACTGAGCGACGAACTGTTTCAAGCTGACCTGCTGCGTTGATGATAACAACGTCAACAGCCTCGTTTTCCTTTTGACTGATAAGGGCTGCGAGCTCATCGTTGATTGAATCATAGCTACCTGTAATACCTGCGATTGTACCGTTGTAGTCGCTTACCTTCTTAAGCTTAAGGCTGTAATAAGCAACAACGAGATCGTAAGCAGCCTTGTTTACAGTGCCTTCAAGTGATGTACCGTCAACAGCGATGGGCTGGCGGTATGTGGGTGAAGTGGGGTCCTTATCGATTGTGAACTGTGCACCCTGTACGTCAACATAATAGTTGCCTGCGGGAACCTGATTACCGTAATGTGTAAGGTTTACGGCAACCTTCTCGCCGTCAAACCCTGTTGTTGTGTCGAAGAATTTGAGAGCATTCGCTCTTGCAGTTTCGTACTGATCCCAGTTGGAGTACCAGTATGAACCGTCAAATTCTTCGCCGAGGAGCCACTTACCGGCGTTGTAGTTACCTGAGCCGTACTTGTCGTACACGGGAATCCAAGTCTTATTGAGAAGAAGCTGAAGTGTTGATGTGTTAGCTTTGTTAATATTTGCAGGGTCAGCGCTTTCGTTATACTTTGCCATGAAAGCATTTACTGCATTTGTGTATGCCGCAATGCTTTCAGCCATGGGCTTACCTGCAAAGTCCTTAACACCTGTGTTTGCATCGTTATCAAGAAGGCCGCCGAGTGTGGTGATGTATGCCTGCGTGTAATAAGGATGGTCAATGAAGTGCGGCTCGTTACCTGCAACAGCTGCATAGCTTGCAGGGTCATTAGCTCTGAGGGCAAATACCTTGACCTGCTTATTTTTAACGATGTTGTAATATCTTTCTGCCTCTGCATTGATTTCTGCAAACTTTGTCTTGCCGAGGATTGCGTTTTCAGCGTTGACGTTGAATTCATCCATCGTGCGGAGCTGGAGAGCAGCTCTCTTCTGGTAGATAGCCTGAGTCAATGCGTTGATAGCATTCTGATTTTCGGCAAGAGTTGCGCCGTCGATGATGCCGGGCTGTGCGTTCTTTGCAGTGATATAAGCTGTCCATGTGTCGGCAGTGTACCACTGTGCACCGTCTGTGAGAACGTTGCCGTTTTCATCATAGATTACGTAATCTGCAAGAGCATTATACTTGTTTGTGCCCTTTTCATAATCCGCAGGAGTGTCCTTCTGGATTTCGAGCTGACTCATATCGTAGCTTGCGGGAACAAGCTTCTCGTAGTAGTAGTCAACGTCAGCGATATCGGGCAGAATGTCTCTCTCAACAAAGAGAGCAAGAATCCAGTCTGCCTGTGCTTTTGTTGACTGATATGTGCTTGATGAGTCGGCAATCTGCTTCTCATAGGCGTCAGCAAAGCCGTAACCAACATCGCCCCATGAAGCTTCGGTCCAGGGAGTGATAGCCTTGGTATATTCGCCTGCACCGTTTGTTACCCAGATTTCGCCTTCATCGTACTTGCCGTTGCCGTTTGTGTCGCCGCTGTTGCCCTTGTTATATGTGGGCTGAACCTTAGCGTCGGTTACAACGAAACCTGCGTTAGCGATGTCTGATGTAAGTGAGTTGTAGCTTGTTTTGAATACGGGTGTGTAGAGGTAACTTGCACCTCTGTCCTGCTTGTTGTAGTTAGCGTAGTATGTTATGCCGCCCTCGGTGTAAGTACCGTTTGCGGAGTAATACTCGCCTGCCTTACGGAACTCAAGAGCCTCGTAAGTGTCACGTGCTGTGTTGTAGAGACAGTTTGTTGTGTCGGGAACAGCGGGTGAAGCTACGTTCTTATAAGTGAAGGTCTGCGGATAGAGTCTGGGCAATGAGCCGATAACCGCATTTTCACTGGGCTTTTTGAGAGTTCTGTCGATATTGAGCGAGTTCTTGAAAGCAGTGTATGTAGAGTATGTGTACATACCGCTTGCAAGTGCCTTTTCGTTTGCGTAGTTCTTTGCAGTGCCGTCGTTATGATAGCCTGCATATTCGTCACGCATAAAGAGTATTGTATCGTTTGCGGAATTATAATAATTAGTATACTTATCAAATGCAGTATAGTCTGCAGAAGCAAGGCGAAGCTTATCCCATGACTCCTGAAGGTCTTCAGCGTAGTCGTTGATGTACTTCTGGAAACGAAGGTCAAGGTGAGCATCGTGAAGGTTGCCTGCAGAGTCGCTTGCAGCAATACCGTTGGAGTCTACTTCACCGTAAACGGTAGTTCTGTTCTTGATTGTTGCAATAAGGTCTGCTGCGTTGTTAACGAACATATCCTTAGCGTATCTTGTGCCTGCATAGCGCTGATCATCACCGCTGCTGATAGCAAATGTAATTGCATCGTAGTCTGCAATACTTTCGTTTACAGCAGCATTACCTGTAATGTTCTGGAGTGTGTTTACAAGCTTGGAGTAGTCAGCATCCTTGTAAACAGGGTTCTGCCAGAGGTTGACAAGAAGATCCTGGTTGAAGTCCTGTGTATCCCAAAGGTTACCACACTTTGTATAAGCTGTCATAACCTGTGTACGCCACTGGCTCCACCATGTGGGGTCCATATCAGCCTCGTTGAAAACAGCAGAGGGAGATACAGCTACTTTACCTGTAATCCAATCAATAGCCTCGTGAGCCTTTGATCTGTTAACTCTGTTGAAGACGAAAGCATAACCCATGATAGAGTTATTCCATTCAGAGTCTTTCTTTTCACCGTGGATGATAAGACGGGAATATGTAGCTGCCGAAGTAAACTGGTTAAGTGACTTGTTGGCATCCATATACATTTCCCATACAGCACCGTCGTTAAGTGTGATTGAGTTGCCGTTTGCCCAGGAGTTGTTTGCACCTGTTGAGGCAAGTGTAAACATACCTGTGGTTGCAACATCAGGTGATTTGTTGACATAGTCACCGGAGTAGTTAACACCTGTATAGTTGCTGGCGTCCCAATACTTATACATAGTGGGTTCGTTACTTTCGCTATCGGTTGTTGTCATTACAAACTTGAATCGCGGCTTAACGCTTGCGCCGGTAGCCTGCGGGTCAAAGTAGATATGAGCAACAACGTATTCATCAGAGTTGTTACCACCGGTATTGATTGTAGAGTCTGTTGAGTAGTTTTTAAGACCGTTCCAGTACGGATTACCGCTGTTGAACTTAGCCTGAGATCTGTCGTTAAAGAATACAACTCTGCCGGCGGCGGCGTAACTCTGTGACTTTGGCCACTGATGAGCTGTACCGACTGACCAGTAAACGCCCTCATCACCGTAACGTGTATACTCGTTGGTTGTGCCGTTTACAACGGTTGTGTGGAATGATGTACCCTGAACACCGCCGTAAAGAGCCATAATACCGGAAACACCGCGTGAAGCAAAGATATTGTTATCCATAGTCAGCGTTGTTTTAACGAAGATACGGGTATTTCTGGAGATAAGTGATCTGCTTCTACGTGTACGGTGTATCCACATACCCTCTTTGTTCGGCACAGCCTTGACGTAGGATGCGGCATACTGGGTGTAAGTATCGTTCTTGCCGTCCTGGTTAAGGTCCTGCGGAAGTGTATATGAAAGTTTATAATAAATACTGCCGCCTGCGGATGCAGTACCGCCTGTAACGGTAGTCTCGAAGTGAGTACCGCTCTGTGTTGTAGATGTTGTAACAGCAGAGTTAACGTTATCGTTGCCTGAGTTAACAACTACACAGCTTACGTTTGTTGCGCCTGAGGGAACGTCATACTTAATAACGCGGTCTGTGTAGGGTGCAGCTGTCTGGATTGTGGAGCCGCTTACATAAATGATGGGCGGAACATCGATTGATGCAAACTGGCTCTTGCCCTGAAGAAGAAGGCTATCGTCCGGCTTACCCTTGTTGGAGTTAAGCAGGGCTGCAATAGCGTTATTAAGGGCCATATTAAAGTTGTTAACGTCTGTCTGCGTTGTCTGATTCTGTGCGTAGCAGGTAAGAGCATTCTGGTAAGCAGACATATAAGCGTCCCACATCTGCTGTGTAGCATTGGGGTAATCGCTCTGTTTACGGGGGTTCATGAGTTCAGCCATTGTGAGCTCACGAAGTGCGCCCTTATCGTAAGTGTGGAAGTTGAGGTAGTAGGGAGATACCGCATAGAGAAGGATACGGTAACCGCCGTCGGAGCTACCCTTATTACGCACACCTGTGAACATTGTCATATCCTTGCCGTTGAGGGCAAGTGCAGCTTCCTTACTGTCAACAACAAGGGGATAGCCCTTGTACTGGCCTGCCATGTTACCGAGCTTATTGTCGGGCAGGAGGTTGCCGTTCTGGTGTGTTGTGCCGAGGCCGTAAAGACTCTGCTGGTGGGCGAATGTCTCATAGAAGAAGATTTTAGCTTCGTCGATTGTACCACCCGAACCTGTTGAGTCGTTTTCAGCGCTGATAGCTGCATTATAGTTATCGTATCTTACGTTTCCGTCCCAGTCGATGGTTGCGCCGGAGGGATTAAAGTCCTGATCGCCGGCATAGAAACCGATACCTGAAATATACTCGACAAAGCCACGGTCAAGGTCCTTCTGAACCCAGAAGTCGATGCTGACACCTGTGTCGAGTCTGCTGTCGGTTGCGGAAACCTTCGGCAGTGCAGAAGCGTCAAGGTAGATATCTGTTCTGGGCGGAGCATAAATTGCACGCTGTGAAACAAGACCGCCTGTAACTTCGCGACGGCTGGGGCTGAAGCGGAACATACTGAAACGTGTATCGCCCGCCTTGTTGTACCATGACTGGTCAACGTCGGAAATCATAAGAGAGTAGTTGTAGTATGTGTTGGAGTTGAAGTCACCGCTGTTCTGCGATGTTTCGCGCGATACGCTGTATGCACCGGGGCCTGAAAGTGTACCGATATATGCAAGGTCAACATAGTGCTTGGAGTTGTTGCTTTCACGGTAGCCACGGAACCAGTCGTTATAACCGGCGGGCTGCTTGATACTCTCAACAACTGTGCTGTTGCGGATTTCGTACTGAACACCGTCAACTTTATACCTTACGGTGTAGTTGATATATTCGCCCGCTGTAAGCACGCTCTCGCCCTTGATGGCATACTTATAGAGCACACCTTCACTCGTGGTCTCTGTGCCGAGGTTGGTCAGGGTTGCCTGAGTGTTACCCGTTGTTCTGTGTGCGCTGAACGTAACATCCGTTGCACCCGACGGCAAGCAGTAGCTGACCGCAAGGTCCTGATCGTACGGAGTTTTGGTCTTATAGTCGAGCATCTGAGTCTGAACAACGTTACCAAACTCCTGCTTTGCACGTACGTCAGCAAGGTTCTCTGCTGAACCGATGTAAACAGTCTTGGGAACAGAGAGTGTGTTTACAAGCTGAACACCGTCACCGTTGATGGCCTCAATACGGTCGGATGTAACGTCTGCACTGGCTGTAACAGAGAGCTGTGAATAGCTCTTAACCTCAGTTGTCATATCGACTTCACCGGTTGCGTCATTGAGTGTGAACTCGAAGTAACGACCCTTGGGGTTCTGGTCGGTGTTGTAGTTCTCCTGTGTAAGAGCGCCACCCATGATGAAACGGAAGCCGTTATCGTCAACAACGTCGAAGTAGTTATCGTGGTCGTGACCGAAGGTCATACCAAGAAGGTTACCGGGGCTAAGAAGCGCATTATAAAGAGCACTTGTTGCACCCTTGCCAAGCCATGTCGGGCAAGGACCTTCGTTCATTGCACCGCTGGGATTGTTGGCAGGGTCAAGACGGACATAAGGCCAGTCTGTAACGTGGCTGTATCTGCTGGGTGTAGCTACACCGTTTGTGGCATCACCCGAAATAAGAGCACCTGTAGTGTAAATTTCCTGCAGAATAACGTGCTGCGAAGCAAGAGTCGGGACATAAGCCGAAGCCTGACCTGTTACCTGTGCCTTGTAGCTGTACTGGCTGCTTGCAAGGGTGTTGTTCATGTTGGTGTACCACTGAACAATCTGGTTGTAAGCAGTTTCGTTATCTCCACCGGGACGAAGGTAACCTTCATCCTCGTCACCCTTTGAGTTGAACATTGCAAAGTTAAGCGCAACTGCCTTGTTGGTAGAGCTTGCGCTTACTGTAACGTTACCTGCACCGGGAGCACCGTCAAGGTCGATGGTGCTGAAGTTGTTATCCCAGTCGACGAAGTATGAGTATCTGTCCATCTGATACTCCCACTGATGGTTGAGTGAACCGAAATCGTACTCATGGTTACCGGGTGTAGCGATAACCTTACAGGTAGACTTCATATACGGAGAGAATGCGTTGTACACTCTGTTGATTGCACTTTCCCACTGTGCTTTTGTAGAGGAGCTGCCGCCCTGAGTCTGGTCACCTGTAAGCAGGATAACGTCGGGGTTGTAGCGCTGCATAAGCAAGCGGATAGTCTCTCTCGTACGCTCGGAGATAGAGCCGCCGCTGACCGATGTCTGAATATCGGGCAACTGAAGCACTTTGAGCTTACGTGTTGTGTCGTCGAAATGAATGCCGAAATCTGTCTTTTGCTGATTCTGCAGATTCGCACTCGCCTCAAAGCCCGTCATAGCAAAGAACGATGCCATCATGGCAACTACGAGAAGCATTGAGATGATTTTCTTCGTTATTCTCATAATCGAAATTTCCTCCTTGAGAATAGTTTGGAATTTTGCAATCCGCAAGGGATTGCGTACCCAATCTGACCGAATGGGCTGTCGGACTGATGCCCGACGAAGGGTTGCGATAAAATTCCGGTTGAATTTCGCAGGGACGGTAAATGCGGCGGTTTGCCGCAAAATGTGTTTTGCCATTTGCAGCCGTTACGGTTGCGAGTAGGGGACACGTCCCCCGCTCCGATTGATATTTCGTCCGCTCGGGACGGGAGACCCATCCCCTACGAGAAACTTCGCCGCTGCCGCCACCGGAAAACAGCCGCAGCACCTCCGCCGACCTGACCGCCGGCAACTGCACCGTGTGCAGCGAAGCTTTTTGGCTTGCATCCGCATCCGCCAACCCCGCGTCTGACCACCCGCCGGATTGATTTGTGCACCGTGAAACCCCAAAAACGCCGATTCGCTCACATCCCGCAAAAAAATTTGAGAAAGGCAAAATCAACATATTGTGTATCAAGGCTTCACCAAATACAAGACATAGATATATATATAGTGATACGGCTTTACTATACCAATTTTCCGGCTCTGTGTCAACATTTTTGGCATATTTTTACGCACAACTAACACAAGTTTGTGCACCCTGACGAATATCAGCCGCCCCAACTGTCACCAATGCACAACCTCCGCCCGTCTGCCCTGCACGGCAGACAAGCCGTTTTCCGCCGCCGCACAGCTCGCGCACAAGCCCCTTCCAACCGTCGATTCCGTTGCCGGTTTCAACATCGTTTTTTGTTGATTTACAGCCGTTTTGCCGCGTAATTTTTCTCTGCGCACATCCGTTTTACAACGGTTTTGCCACCGATTATCGGCGCAAAATCCGACGCATTTTTCATCCGCCGAACTGCACGAAAAACGCGCTTTTTTTCACCGATTTCGGCGCGTTTTTCCTCTCTTTTTCAGCTCGTTTTCGCCCCCTTTTCGCTCTGTTTTCTGCCCTGTTTTTGCCCTATTTTGCCGCCTTTTTACAGCTCGGATTTCACTGTTGCAACCGCCTTTTCAGCCCGTTTTTTGCATCTTTTTTGGCGTTTTTCGCTCGTTTTTTGCCCTTTTTTCTGTCTCCGATTCTGCGCGAAAATTGTAAAGTTTACAAAAAATTAACAAATTAATGCTTGTAGAGAATTATTTTAAGCAGTTTTTGATTCGATTTGCAAATAATCCGACCTCAGCACAATATTCGCAAAACGGAAATTTATGCAAAAAAATACCGCACAGTGTTTACAACACGCGCGCGATACTGTATAATTGTTACGTTATGAATTTTGGAAATTAGGAGGTTTTTCCCATGCCTAAACGCAGTGATTATATCTTTTGGGACGAATATTTTATGGGTATCGCCATGCTCTCCGCCAAGCGAAGCAAGGACCCCAACACGCAGGTAGGCGCCTGCATCGTCAACAAAAACAACAAAATTATGTCTGTCGGATACAACGGTTTCCCGCTCGGCTGCAGCGATGAGGATTTCCCCTGGGAGCGCTCCGGCGACAACTACGACACCAAGTATCCCTACGTCTGTCACGCCGAGCTTAACGCAATACTCAACAACGCGGGAGGCGACCTCAACGGCTGTAAAATCTACGTTGCTCTCTTCCCCTGCAACGAATGTGCAAAGGCTATTATCCAGTGCGGTATCAGCGAGGTTATATACCTTTCTGACAAATATGCCGACACCTGGGGCACACGCGCTTCAAAGCGTATGCTCACAGCCGCAGGCGTTAAACTGACTAAAGTCAAGCTCGACCACGACAATTTAAACATATGTTTTAAGGAAGAACTTGTCTGATGCTCGAAAAAGCCAACTATAAGCACAACAAAACAATAGGCGAACCTTATTCCATCATAAACGGACACAAGCGCAACAAGGTTTCGAATATGAAATTCGGCCTGAAAAGCTTCGACTCCGCAGGAAGCGGCATTATCGCAGTATATAACCTGATGATTCTGCTCAACCGCCCTGCCCTTCTTGCCGAAGTTGCGCGCGAGCTGTATATCAAAGCCGCCTCACCGCTCGGCATTTTCGGCGTACATCCGCTCAGGGTTTTCCGCTATTTCTCATCCCACTACCTGCCGGTTAACCTTGACCGCGATTTCCGCAGTTTCTGCGACAAGTTTGAACCAGGCTTCTGCGGAATCGTATTCAGATGGACAGGCAAAAAATTCTTTTCGCCGATCAACGCCTTTGCAGTTGAGAGCTACAAAGGAAAAATTTACGTCTACAACCGCACACCCGACTCGGCTCGGCGCTACGAATACCAACGAATCAGCGCTGTTGCAGACCCGAAAAGTTTCATTGTAGGTTACTATATCAACCGTGACGAATTTGACAGATAAAAAGAGCTGCCCTTGGGGCAGCTCTTTCTATATTTTAAAGGCTTATTACAGCTTCGTGTGTTCCTATATCGGTGCTGATTTCAACGGTATAACCGCCGTAAGCGCAGGGAACAACCTCATACTCACCGTCACACTCAACAGCCTTCGGCTGTGCAGGCACATAGATAACGGTTTTTACGTCAAAAGCAGAGTTCTGCTCGTATGAAAGAGTGAACGTATTCGCCTCTCTGTCGTGGCGGTATGCCTTGATCTCGCCCGTAACGGCTCTGGGATACGGTCTGTTGAGAATCTCCATAACACCGTCACCGATAAGACCCTCGTGAAATGCCCAGTAGGTATTGCTCCACTTACGCTCATCAAAGAAGTTGAGCAGATGGTAAATATGCGGATACCATTCCGTACCCTCAGAATAGCCGCCCCACTCACCGACAAGAACGGGGATTCCGAGTCTCTTCTGTGTGTTTGCGTGCTCGCCGAAGATTGCATCCGTTCTTGAGGAGCTTGCGTGCTTATAGAGCGGAGTATCAACCATAAAGTCATAGCCGTGGGGTGAGAAGCAGGACTTCTCCTCAGGCTTGCCGTCGTAAGTGATGGGGCCTGCCTTACACGGAATTGAAAGGTTTGAGTAGTAACAGTTATCAATAAACATTATGCCGTTATCCGTAACGGAACGAATTGCACCTGCAGTCTTGTTGAGGAAAGGAGTATACCTCTCGACGTCAAACTTTTCAACAAGGTCTGCCGCGCCGAGCGCAACATCGTGAAGAATATCACCGTTATACTGATCCAGTACGGCAGGAATATCGAGCTTGACTGCGTCTTTTACAAGCTTGCATCTGTCAATTCGCTTGTCCGTAAGCGTCGTCTTGACAAGACCCTTGATAAGCTGACGAAAGACCTTGCCGCCGTCCTTGCCCATAAACGGCTCGTTAAACATATCAAAGCCGAAAAGAGCAGGATGATCACCGAGCTTGACGGCAATATACTTCCACATATCCGCAAAGTAATCAAGAAGACCCTTGCCCTCATAGGGTGCATTGGTCCAGAATTTATCAAAAGCCTTGTGGATGCCCTTGTCCCAGAAGTAGCCCTCAGCCCAGACGAGCTTGATTTTCTTCTGCTTCTTGCCGTTCATCATACAAGCCCACTCGGGAGCACCGTCGCCCCATTGGTAGCAATAGTTTGAGAAAAGATCCTGATGCATATCAAGATAAACGTATATACCATACTCGTGGAATTTATCAAGCATTTTGCGAACAGCTTCAATGTATTTTTCGTTATACATACCGGGCTGAGGCTCGACAGCAGCCCACGTAATGCCCAGGCGCACAATATTGAAACCTCTTTCAGCAAGCGTGAGATACATTTTTTCATCATACTCATATACGTTGCAGAGGTTGCCTTCCTCATCGGGCCAACCTTTATCGCAGAGATTTACACCGTTGAAAATTCTTTCTCTGCCGTATTCATCGACAAAACTTTTACCTTTGGTAAGAATCTTTTCCATATTCAACTCTCCTGTGCTTTATAAATTTTAAACTCACTGAGGATTACGCCAATGTGCTCCTCACCAATTTCAAGTGCAATACATCCGTTTTCGAATACCGATGCCGGCAAATCGTAAACAGCGCAGGTAAAACGCTCCTGAAGCATCTCACGCTCAAACTGCTCATCCTTCTCACCGCCGTAGAATTTGCCGCGGTAGATTTCCGTGCCGTTTGCCTTGACGTAAAATCCGTTGAACATATTGTCCTTTATTTTTTTGTAGGTAACCCGCAGTTTATAGTCTGTATCAGGCTCAAAGCCTGCAAGCTTGCAAACAAAAGTGAAGTTATCAAACGCCTTGAGCATACACATCGGGATTGAGCCGTTGTTGACCTCGCGACGGTCGCCCTGATAGTCGATATAAAACTCGCCTCTCTGCCTTTCGCCGAGCACGCCGAAGCCATGCTCCGCAAGCGAGAAATAATACTCGCCTTTATTGATTTTGTTGCGGTTGAAGACACGTGTGAGGAAAGCTTCACGCTCACCCTCGGGCAAAGCATCCGAAGCCTCAAACCTGTTGAGAAGCCAGGCTCTGTCCGTTACGGGCAGGTCTATCGTGTCGAGGGTTGCGCCCCTCTCCCAACCTGATGCGTGGTAGTTTTCAACGTCAAGCTGAATACCTATCTGCTCAAAAAGCTTATCGGCAAGTTCGCAGAGCGATGCGCGCATTGCATAATATTCGGCATCGTAATCCGTCATAAGCTCCGCCCTTGCCGAAGCAAAATCGCCACGCGAAGCAAAGTTTCTCGCCTCGTCAATCAGCGCAAGCTCAAACCTTCTTCTGCGGTAGACAAGCGCATCGCACCTTGCCCTGAAGAGAAGAAGCACAAAGCGCCAGTTGTTAATCAGCGAAGGTGCTTTTTCAAGCTCCGCCTCAAAAATCCTGAGCGTGTGCTCGATATGCGGATTTTCCGCCGGGTCACCTTCCCAGTTTTTCTCAAGGCCGAGAATACCGTCGGCTATATCAGCGGCTTCTGCCTGCCAGATAAAGAATCTCGCATAGTCGCAAAGGGTTTCGTAAAGCGAAACATCGGGGAAATAATCCATATCGCTCCAGACAGCCTTGTTGACGTCATCATTTGTGCCCTCCGAGTAGCTGACGCTGCCTATTACGTAGGGACGCGTAAGCCTGTGGAGCAACCTGAATTCGGTCGGTCTCGGATTAACGCTTTCGCGGCTGAGCGTTGAAGCAAGAGCATAGTGCCAATCATCCCTGTCAAAATGCACGGGATATTCGCACCTTACGTTATGCGTAATATCGGGATAAAACCTGATGGGATATTTGGCAGGCAATTTGCGTCGAAGATCATCCATCATAAACGCATGGTTCGGACCTGTAATTATGCCGCTTATTTCATCGGGAAGCTTATTCATTTCGCTGAGGAAATCTTCGGGCCAGGTTATGTTTGAATGCGGCGCCTGAGCGGATGGCCACATCTGCGCATCGGGCTTTACGCTTTTGAGCACGCCCGATATTTTTACACAGCGCCTGACAAAATCGTCACCGTCCATTTCGCCGGGATCACCGCCGGGCGGGAAGATTGCATTTATTCTCGGCATTGCTTCGAAAACTTTGAGCCTTGAAGCAAGTGCCGTTTCCTCATCCTCGTCATCATTGTTGGGATACCAGCAGGAAACGTCCATATCAAGCTTATCCGCAAGCTCGCTCGCCCATATCGCAACGTCAAGCGGATGATATTTCATAAGCGGATTCTTTTCGTCCTTTTCACCGCCGGGAATATGCTCGCAGGTGTTACAGCCGAAAGCCATAATATCGCGATAAAAGCGGAAGTATTCATCCGGACCCCACGCATCGTAAGTATTCGGAATCGTACGGTAGCCGCACTGGTGACCTCTTATCTTTTTGTCGGGAGAATAGCTGCCCGAAATATTTTTAATTAGCGTAACCTTGTTTGAGGAGAAAACGCATTTGCGTAAAAAATAGGAGTAACCGTAAACAAGACCTCTTATTCCCTGCGCTTTTATCTTCAAGTGTGAGCCGTCCTGCTCGATGTAAAAGCTGTCCTTGCAGCTGATACCGCAGTCACTCACAAGCTCAACACAGGGCTCACCGTCTTCAAACGGTCTGTAACCTGCACGAAGCTCAATCTCCTCGCTGAAAAGCTCACGCGCATACTCGGCAGCATCGCCGAGTGCACTTACGCTGAGAAAAGAAAAATCATATTTCATAACAGCTCGCCACCTCGTTTTATATTTTGCGGATTATCCGAGTTTTTTTGCAAGAGAAAGCGCAAATCCCTGCGCAGCAGGCATAGGCTCAAATCTGTGCGAATAGTTACCGATGCCCATTGTATCGCCCTGCGCAAAATCAACATCGCCATCACGGCGGGTAACACTCATAAGATATGAGCGACACTTTTCAGCCTCTTTACGATAACCCATACGGCAGAGCAAACCGCCTATCATAGCAGTTGCAGAGGATTCATGCCGTGAATCCGTAACACCGATAAGCGAATTAAAACTGCCGTCCTCATTCTGCCAGGGAAGCAACGCTTTTATAAGTTGCTCAGCTCTGTCCTTGAGCACTTCAGCATATTCATCCTTGCCGTCAAGCAGACCTATACTCTCATCAAGCGCAAGTGCAAGCCAACCGCAACCTCTGCCCCAACCGTATACACCGAGAGGCATTCCGCTTTCGGGCTTGAAACAATGAATCGGCAAACCTGTCTTTTCGCTTATTCCGTATTCAAAAAATTCGTCAAACTGTCTTTTTGCAAGGTCTAACATTTCGGGTGCGCCGTAAGTCTGATGATACTTAATCAGAAACGGACAGACCATACCGAGCGTGTCGACATAATGCTCCTTGTTTTGCGGAAGATACGGCAGAGTCTTATGGCCCGCAACGTCAGAAACCTTTGCAACATAATCAGCCATAGCATTTTTAAACTTTTCATCGTCAGCAAAACCACTGTCTATCATTGCGGCAAAAAACATCGCCACACCTGTTTTGTAGCTTAAAGCACTCCAGTCTTCCTTATCAAAAAAACGTTTTGCAGCAGCTCTGGCTTCACTGTTTTCGTTGAGCGAAGAAAGTAGTGAGGCGACCTGCCAAGCATTGAAATCAAAGTTGTGATACTGACCTTTAAGCTTTGGCACAAGCGTGTAATACTCCCGATCGGTAACAGGAATCGGCGGCATTTTTTTGATTTTTTTGAGTGCAACCTTTTCGACGGAATTGCGCCACACATTTTTGTCGGTATATCTTCCGATGTGAATTCGTCTGAACCATGCCAAGAAAATCGGAACGAGATCAATCGCAAAAAAGCAGAGACAAACAGCCAACAAAATGCTGACAAAAACAAGTAAAATTTCTACCATTATTTCTCACCCAAAAGCGCATAAAATTTTTCTATTTCTTCTTCGTTTCCGTGCTTCATTTTTTGCAGGTTTTCGCTGAGAGTTTTCGCAAGATTTTCATTTAAAAGTTGCTCGAGTTTTTCAGCAACACTCTCAGCATTTATTTCGGCGAGCAATGCCGTAACACCGTCCTCAAGCTGATCGTAAACAGTGGAAAACTTTGTGGCAACAATCGGTCTGGCTAAGATTTTTGCCTCGTCTATGGCAATCGATTTTCCTTCATAATACGAGGTTTGTGCGTATATATCGCAATTTGCGAGATAAGGATACGGGTTTGCTCTTTCGCCGAGAAAAACAAATTTTCCGTCGAGATTTTTTTCGGAAATCTTCTTTTCAAACTCCTCGCGAAGCTCACCTTTTCCGATTGAAAACCATTTGAATCCGTAACCTTTTTTGTCGATAATTTCAGCCGCATCTATTGCAATATCGTAGCCCTTCTGCTGAGAAATTCTGCCGATTGTAAGTATGATTTTTTCATCGCTTTTTTTGATAAATTCTTCAGGAAATTCTTCCGCCATTTTTGCAAGAATTTTCGGTGAAGTTATATTCTCAATTACGCAGAACTTTTCGGTAAATTCCGGAAACGTTTTTTCAAGAACCGTTTTGCATTCATCCGAAACCGTTACGATTTTATCAAACTTTGCAAACAGTTTTTTGTCGTGAGATGCGTTTAATCCGAGCTTTGAATAATCGTTGTGGATGTAGCCGATTTTCACCTTTGCATCCGCACAATCCGCAACAAAAAAATCCGGCTTACCCTCAAGGTAACCTATTGCCGCATCGTATTTGACCGCGGGCTTTGCAAAAACGGGTCGGAGATATTTCCACGAGCGCTGGTCACGCTCAAGCTCGGGAATATCTTTTTGGTTCACGGTGCGTGAATAGCGCAACCTGTTAAGAGCTTTACCCGGTTTAAAATTCAACAGAAAAGTTTTCACGCTCTGAACAAGAGGCTTGGAAAACGTTTCGTAATCTTTTCCGAGAGAAACAATGTTCACCTCTTTGGGAATCATATCGAAGAAAAGACCCGACTGATTAAAGAGCATAAGGTCAACGTCATATTGTTTGTAGTCGATAAGCTGAAGCAGTGTAAGCAGGCTTCGCTCACCGCCGCCGCTTTTCATTGATTCCATAACAAAAAGCAACTTTTTCTTCATAAAACGTTACCCTCCGTTCCGAGCATTTCTTCAGACAGTTACAGTAATTATAACATAAGTTTTTTCTTTTTTCAACAAAGCATAAAAAAAGCAGGGCAAAGCCCTGCCTTTTTTTATTTGAATTATATTCTGTGACCGTCTTTGAGCTTGATTTTGCCGATAAACGGAATCTTGAGGATGCCTGTAAAGGATTCATCGTCAAAATCAATATCAAGCTGAGCATCCTTTCCGAGCATTGCAACGCTGACAACAGCGGAAAGTGTATCCTCCGTAACTTCGATTGACTTTATTGTGTACTCAGGAATATCAATGCCGGGAAGCTCCAACTCAAAATCGTATGAGCCGTCCTTTTCAAGAATGTTTACAACAGCTTCGCCGCGGAAGAACATAGAATCAACCGTGCAAGCCCATTTGCCGAGACCTACCATAACAAATACCTCCGTTATTGCGTTAATTTTTATTGCCGAGAAAATAATAACAATTCCGTCCGCGTTTGTCAACTGCCGCAATTTTATTGAGCCAAAACTGTTTGATTTTTCTTATTTGGAATCAACAATATTGACAAGCAGTAATTTTAGTTTTATAATATATAATTATTATAATGAGTTATTCCGACTAAAAACGAAAGGCGGAAAAAATTTTGAGTAATCTGTTTCAATCCGGCAAATCACGCGAAGATAAAATGTCCTTTTTCACAATATCAATACGAAAGGCTGCCATCGCGCTGCTTGATGCGCTGGCGGTTAACTTCGCCTTTGGCTTTTCTATGTTTATGCTGAACGATATGCACTGGCTGAACGCTGACGATATCGTCACTCTTGCAAGCCGTTCTCTGCACACCACCGCATTATTCATCGTAGTGTATTTCTTCTTCGGCCTTTACAACAGCCTTTGGGAGTATGCGGGAATGCACGAAATGGTGCGTTGTGCCGCAGCAGGTGCGGTTGCTACGCTGCTTAACATTGCAGCCGATGAAATCCTCACGCGAGTCACCCTTTTCCATATCGATATTTTCCATATCCAGAGACTTAACCTGAGCATTTACTTCACGGCAATGCTTCTGATTATCGCGCTGTGCGGCGGCATACGCGTTATTTACCGCGCAATGCGACGCACCAAAAAGGCGCATTCGGCAGGCGCACGCAGAGGAGCAGGCAAGCGCGTTATGATTATCGGTGCAGGCGATATGGGTCTCACAATTCTCAAAGAACTCGAAGCAACAGCTTTCTCAATCGGCAAGCCCGTTGTTTTTATCGACGATAATCCGCTCAAATCGGGCAGACGCGTTGAGGGCATCCCCATCAAAGGCGGCTGCGAAAAAATTCCCGAATTGGTACAGAAATATAAAGTTGACGAAATCATCTACGCAATCCCCTCCGCAACACCTCAGCGCAAGAGCGAAATTCTCAAGCTTGCGGTCAGCACCGGTTGCTCACTCAAAACATCACTCTCACTCCAGGAAATAAACGAAAAGAGCGTAACCGAACCCACTGTAAGAAACGTTGAAATAACCGACCTTCTTGCAAGACCCGAAGTCCTGCTTAACACCGATATATGCTCATACCTCAAGGATCAGACCATTGTCGTTACAGGCGGCGGCGGGTCAATCGGCTCGGAAATCTGCACTCAGGTCGCGCGCTATAAACCCGCAAAGGTTGTCATTTTTGACAATTACGAAAACAATGCCTTTATTCTCAAAAACAAGCTTGACCGCAAATACCAGGGCAAGGTTCAGTTCTTCATCCGTATCGGCTCCGTACAGGACCCGAAAAGACTTGACGAAGTTCTTACCGAGTTCAAGCCCTCCGTTATGTTCCATGCGGCCGCTCACAAGCACGTTCCGCTGATGGAGGACAGCCCCTGCGAAGCTGTTAAAAACAATATCTTCGGCACATACAACACAGCAAAAGCGGCAATTGACCACAACGTAAGCAAATTTGTAATTCTCTCAACCGACAAAGCCGTCAACCCGACGAACGTTATGGGCGCAACGAAGCGCGTAACCGAGCTTATAATCCAGTATTTCGAGCGCCAGAATACGGGCACTCACTTTGCCGCCGTGCGTTTCGGCAACGTTCTCGGTTCAAACGGCAGCGTTATCCCGATTTTCAAAGAGCAGATTGCAAACGGAGGCCCCGTCACCGTTACGCACAAAGAAATCACGCGCTACTTTATGACAATTCCCGAAGCAGCTCAGCTTGTTGTTCAGGCAGGCGGCATTGCAAAGGGCGGCGAAATTTTTGTGCTCGATATGGGTGACCCCGTCAGCATCACTTCCCTTGCAGAAAAGCTCATAACTCTCTCGGGTTACAAGCCTTATGAAGATATCAAAATTGAGTTTACGGGTCTGCGTCCCGGTGAAAAGCTTTACGAAGAGCTGACCCTTGCAGAAGAAGAAACCGAAATGCAGCTCACTGCAAACGATAAAATTTTCGTTCTTCCTCCCGTTGAATTCAGCAATGAAAAACTCGAGGAAGGACTCGACAAACTCAAGGAAGCAAACCGCCACAACGTGCGCGAGCTTCTGCTTGAGCTTGTACCCAATTTCAACAACTGACAACTGCTTTATCCGAGGTGAATCATAATGAGTGACAGCAAAAAAGTGAGCGTACTTGTCGGCATTTTCAACTGCGCCGACACGTTGGAACAATGTATTGAATCCGTGCTCTGCCAAACTTATTCGAATTTTGAGCTGATACTCTGCGATGACTGCTCAACCGACAACACGTACGACGTAGCCAAAAGCTATGCGGACAAAGACCCGCGGATAAAGCTGATACGAAACGAGCAGAACATAAAACTCGGCAGAACACTCAACCATTGCCTCGAGGTTGCCACGGGTGAATACTGCGCACGACTTGACGGTGACGATTACTGCGCACCCGACAGATTCGAAAAGCAGGTGCGTTTTCTCAACGAAAACCCCGAGTACGACTGCGTAGGCACTTTCATGCAGATTATTGACGGTGTCAACAACGACAGAGTCCGAAAAGCGCCGCCTTTTCCGACAATTGAATTTCTTGCGCAAAGCAATCCCTGTTGCCACGCAACAATGATGATGCGCACCGAGGCGCTGCGCTCAATCAACGGTTACGACGTGCGCCCCGGAACGGAACGCATCGAAGACGTCGATATGTTCTGGCGGTTTTATCTTGCAGGACATAAAGCCGCAAACATTCTCGAGCCTCTCTATTTTGTGCGCGAAGACCCGAACACCTATAAACGCCGAAAAGCAAAATTCGACATAAACTGTGCAAAGTACAGATACAACGCCTGCAAAAAAGCAGGGTTGGGATTCAGATATAAAATCCTTGCGGGCAGACAGCTTCTTGTCGCGTTCGCACCGCACTCATTGGTAAGAAAATACCACAATGTAAAAGACAAGCGAAAGGATTAATCAAATGCCTACCGATTTAGTGATAGTATTCTCCCTGAGTATGATTTTCACCTGGTTCGGACAAGCTGTTCCGAGCAGAGCGCGAAACATTCTGGATAAGCGCAAACCTAATATAATCGGTCTTATTCTCCCGACGGCGATAATGATTCTCTATTCAGGATTGAGAAACAACATCGGCGATACGATTTACTACGTCCATACTTACGGTCTGCTGGAAGATTCGGGCGCGGTAATGCCCGTATGGGGGCAGAAGGCTTTTCTGTTCGAGCTGATTCAGTATTTCTTTATCAAGTCCGGTGCGGATTATTCAGCCTTCGTTATGATGAGTGCCATTGTAACAATCGTACCGTTTATGCTTGTTTTCTACAAATATTCGGTTGATTATTCGTTGGCAATATACCTCTTCTTTACTATGGGTATTTACGTATCCACAATGAACGGTATGCGCCAGTATATCGCAGCCGGCGTCCTGCTTCTGGGCACAAAATACCTGTTCACACCGAAAAAATCCGATTTCTGGAAGCTGCTCGTGCTTGCCGTGGTAGCTTCGCTCATTCACGACTCTGCACTTATCATTATTCCGATATATTTCCTCTGCCGACGCAAAGCGTGGTCGGCGCCCACGTTCATCTCTCTGTCTGTCGGCATTGTCGGCCTTATGTTTGTCAGTATGTTCCTGCCCTCGTTCCTCTCAATTCTTGAAGATACCAACTACGCAGGCTATGCCGACGGCTGGTTTACCGACGGTAACGAGACAGGTACGGGTCTTATGCGAGTTCTTTTCAACTGTATGCCGACAATACTTGCCGCAATCTTCTCAAAGCAGGTGCGTCGGTTCGGCCCCATTGCAGATATTCTGATAAACATTTCGCTCGTTCACTCGGCAATTTATATCCTCGCACTTTACAACTGGATTTTTGCCCGTTTCACGTTCTACACTTACGCATACGTTGTTCTGCTTATGGCTATGGTTTTCGTTGCCGTTCTCAGAACGGGAAAATACCGTTTCTTTGCAATTATGCTGTTTATCGCCTATGCGGTATTCTTCATTATCGACGCACGTTCACAGCGTATGAACTGGTACAAGAGCGACTTCTTTACTCCGCATAACGAAATGTGGTTCAAGTTCTTGTACCTGAGTTAAAAAGGGAGGATTAACCGATGAACAAAACCATTCATTACTTCTGGTTTGGCGGTGCCGAAAAAGGTAAGACAATCGAAAAGTGCATCGCATCGTGGAAAAATTTCTTCCCCGATTTCGAGATAAAAGAATGGAACGAATCCAACTTTGACGTAAGACAAAACGAATATATTTCGCAGGCATATGACGCAAAAAAATTTGCGTTTGTTTCGGATTTTGCACGCTTTAAAATTCTGCACGAGCAGGGCGGACTTTATTTCGACACCGACGTTGAGGTAATAAAACCTTTTTACGGTCTTCTCGAGGAAGAAGCGTTTGTCGGCTTTGAAACCGACGAGTTTGTAAACCCCGGGCTTGTGCTGTGGGCAAAGAACGAGGGCAACGAAATGCTCGGCGAAATTCTCGAAACCTATGCAGGGCTTAAATTCATCAACCCCGACGGCAGTTACAACACCGTCACGATATGCAAATATTTCACCGATACGCTCAAAAATCACGGTCTGAAACCCGATGACGGCACGGTACAGAAATGCGACAGTTTTTCAGTTTATCCGCGCGAATATTTCTGCCCGTTTGATGACCTTACGGGCGTTATGAGCAAAACCGAAAACACCTGCGCGATTCACTGGTATGCAAAAAGCTGGATGAGCAAAAAAGACATTGTCCGCAACCGCATAACAAGAATTCTGCACAGATACCTCGGTGTAAACTTTTTCAGAAGAGGTAAGTAAAAATGAAAAAACAGCTTCTGATAATCAGCGGCGGAATGGAAATAGGTGGAATTGAGCGCAGTCTGCTCGGTTTGCTCGGCGAGCTTGATTATGAGCGCTACGACGTCGACCTGCTGCTGTTCAGCGTAGGCGGCGAGCTTTTGCCGCTCGTTGACAAGCGCTGCAATCTTCTGCCCGAAATAAAGCCGTGTGCCGCCATGACCCTGCCTATATCTGCGGCAATAAAATCTGCACCCGTCATCGGCATCAAACGCGCCGTAAAACGAATTACCGTGCCTAAAAAATTCGGCAGTGACGACGGTGCAACCTTTGCACTTCTCTCCGCATACTGGAGAAGCTGTGTAAAAAATATGCCCGCACAGAAAAAGAAATACGACGTTGCGGTAAGCTTTATGTGGCCGCACGATTATGCCGCGAAAAAAGTAACGGCAGACAAAAAAATTGCGTGGATTCACACCGACTACACTGTTGCAAAAATGGACTTTGACAAGGACGAAAAAATCTGGAAACAGTTTGACAAAATCGCAGGTGTTTCAGACGAAGTCGGTGAAGCATTCAAAAAGGTTTACCCTGCACTCAGCGACAAAATTATCACAATCGAAAACATTCTCTCGGCAGACTTTGTAAAAGCTCAGGCAAGCAAAGAACCCCCCGAAGGCTTTGACCCGTCAAAAAAATCCGTTCTTTCCGTAGGCAGATTTACACACCAGAAGGCATTTGAGCTTGCCGCAGAAAGTTGCGGAATAATGAAAGAAAAAGGTTGCGATTTCAAGTGGTATCTCATCGGCTACGGCCCCGATGAAGAGCTTATCCGCTCAAAGATAAAAGAAAACAACGTTGAGGACACAATGATAATCCTCGGCAAAAAAGCAAACCCGTATCCCTATATGGCGGCTTGCGACGTTTACGCCCAGCCTTCACGCTACGAGGGCAAAGCGGTTACGGTAAGAGAGGCACAGACCCTCGGCAAACCCATACTTATAACCGCATACGAAACAGCCCCGAGTCAGGTTGAAAACGGCATTGACGGCATAATCTGCCCGATGGGCACGAAAAATGTTGCCGATGCGCTTGTAAATTTGCTAAACGATGAATCCGCGCGTAAAAAGCTCAGCGAAAACTGCCTGAGCCGCGATTTCACCAACAAGGAATCCATTCAGGCACTTTACAACTTTATCGAAAACTGAGGAGAGCCGCACTATGTACAGCTTATCCGTAATTGTACCCGTATACAACGCAGAAAAATATCTGGCAAAGACGCTTGAAAGCCTTGCCGCGCAGACTGTTGCCGACTCAATGCAGATTATTCTGATTGACGACGGCTCCGCGGACGCAAGCCCTGCAATATGCGACGAGTTTGCTTCAAATCGTCCCGACACGGTAGTAATCCACCGCAAAAACGGCGGTGTAAGCGCCGCGAGAAACGCCGGATTGAAAGAAGCAAGCGGCGAATACGTCGGCTTTGTCGATGCAGACGACACAGTTGCCCCCGATTATTACGAAAAGATGCTCAATGCCGCAAAGACAAATGATTGCGATATGGCATTCAGCTCAATACACCTTATTTACGACGGCGAGCACCGCCCTGCCCCCGCCTGGTACCCCGTGGGCACAGTGCTTGAGCGCGATGAAATACTCAGCTCATTCGCGAGAAAAATGCTCTCCGACGGTGAGCAGAACAGTGTGTGTATCAAACTTCTCCGCCGCTCGGTTATCAAAGAAAACTCAATTGAATTTCCCGTCGGTGTCAGAATCGGCGAAGACAAACGCTTTGTGCTCGAATTTCTTAAAGCTTGCAACCGCGCTGTCTGTACGGGCGATTGCGGTTACTTCTATCTCGACGTCTCTACAAGCGCAATGCACTCCGACAAGGTGCTCGACGAGCTTATGAGCACGTATGAAGATGAAGCTGAAATTTTCCGCTCGCTCGGTCTCGATGCAGAAACCGTAAAAACGGAAAAAGCCGCTTTTATTTTCTACTCGTTTGCAGATTTTCTTCAGCGCTGTTATTCGGTCAGCCGCAAGGAAGCAAAAGCGGCGGCAAAAAAATATTTTGCCGATACCGCGTTTATGGAAACCGTGGACAATTCGCTCGACTTTATAAAACAGAACAACGGCAGAATTTTCTCCTCCCTTGCAACCGCCTTTTCAAAGCGCAGTGTATCGATGACTCTTAACGTTCTGCTCTTGCAGAAACTGATAAATGAAAGGAATTCGTAACGTATGAAGTTCTTGCTTTTCGACCATTCAGGCTGCCTCAACAGAGGTTGCGAGGCAATAGTGCGTTCAACAGTAAACATACTTGAAGCCGCTTTCCCCGGCAGCGAGTATGCCGTTCTTTCCTTCAACCCGAAGGCTGACATTGTTTTGTCCGATATCCCCCGTCTTACGGTAAAGGGAGTTGCCGCTCAGCCTCTTTCGTTCATTGAGAAATATACGAACGCATTCTAC